>JAHZJA010000306.1 GCA_022601155.1 Deltaproteobacteria bacterium
CCCGTCGTGGTCGCGTCCTCGTTGGGCGAGGACTCCGTGGAGGCCGTCGTGCGCATGCGTCCGGCCTTGGCATCCCACACATGCAGCCGCAGGCAGGCGGCGACATCACTGGGGTTCCACGAGGTCCGGTGAGGAGACTGGAGCTCCTGCAGGGCGGCCATCGCCTGCGGCAATCGGTAGAACGGGATCTTGGGGTTGAGGTGATGCACGTGGTGGTAGCCGACGTTGGCCGTCAGCCACTGCATGACCGGTCCCATCTCCATGAAGCTCGACCCGTGCAGCGCCGCGTCGGTGTAGTCCCACGAGTCGCGGTCGTAGAAGTGGGTCTCGGGGAAGTTGTGCTGGGCGTAGAACAGGTACGCCGCGATGGCGTGGTTGACGAACACGGGGACCACCCACGCCAACAACGCGACCACGGGCCCGAATGCCCAGGTGAGTGCGACGAAGCCCACCGCATGAATGCCGAGCGCGACCGGACCGCCCCAGTGACGCTTGGGCATGCGGCGGAACGCCTGTACGCACATGCCCGCGATACCTACCGTCATGTACCCGCCGATGATCGCCAGCGGATGCCGCCGAATCCGATAGGCCAAGCGCTCGCGAGGTGTGGCCGCGGCGAGCTGCTCGGTGGTGAGAACGGGATACGAGCCGACCGACGTCCACTCGAGCTTGCCGTTGTGGCGGTGGTGGAACGCGTGGGTCTCCTTCCACGCGCGGCGCGGAACGAGCATGAACATCCCGATGCCCGAGAACAATCGCCGCGCGGGCTTGGAGTGCGCCAGCACGGCACCGTGCACATGCTCGTGGTACAGCGCGAACAGTCGGAACTGCACGAAGCCTGCGAACACCGCGGCCGATGCCTTGAACAGCAAGCGGGTGTCGCTGAAGACCACCGCTACCGCGGCGCCAAACAGCGCGATTGTCGCGACCACCTCGACCCAAGAGCGCGCGATGCTCTCCTGTTCGAAGGGTTTTGTGGCCAGGATGAGGGCTCTTCCGGTGCGAGGCTCGGTCATCGTCGTCGATCTGGGCGGGCGGTCCGGTGTTCGAATAAGCAACGGCTGTGCCACAAGCCGTGCCCATTGCATGCCGGGGAGTTCCCCGTGTCACCGGCTTTGCACCAGTTTGGGACTTGGCAGATTGAGTTGGCAAGCTGACAACTCAATCTGACAAGTGTGGGGGCTTCCTTTGCCCATACGGATCGACCGGCGTGATTCTGACGGTCTCTAGGCGTAAGGGAATCATATACATAGGGAAGATGCGGTCAACACGCGTCTGGGTTTTCGAGCCTCCGCACTGATCAATCCGCGCCGTTCGGGGCACGGAGCTTGTGGAAGCAATTACAGGTTTGTGAGCACGGCGTTCCGGATGGGCGGAGTCGAGGTGTCACGAACTCGTGCACTGCCCAAGGAGAGTCATGTTTCGTAATCGAACGGCCCAATTGATCATGTCTGTGGCGACCCTGGCCCTTTGTGCCTGCCAGGCGGACGACGAGTCCCTCGAGCCCCGGTTCGCGGCGAGCCCTGCGGGTCCGGCCGACCCGGCGTGTGCCGTCCCGGTCAACTCCAACGTCAATCCACGGCGCTCGCTGTTCGAGACTCATGAAGAGGCATTGGTCCACTTCACGATGGCCGGCATCTTGGGTGCCATTGCCACCAACGATGGGCTGGTCTCGACCCCTGCGGCCACCCACGATCAGCTCATCGACACGTACAACGTCGGGCCGGGGCTGGGGTTGGGGGTGCACTGCGATGACGACGTCTCGTTCGCGGGGGGTCCCGGGCTCAATGGGTATCCGCTCCAGTGTCCGCGGGCCGAGGGCCAGCAGCTGGGTAACCTCGACGTGTGGTTTCCGATCGCGGCGGTCAATCGTTTCGACCTGGCGCCCGCCGATGGTGCCCACTGTGGTGAGGCGCGGCTGGTCATGGCCAACGACGCGGACATCGGGCCCGGCCGGATGTTCACGATCTTCGAGGCGCAGGTGCCCAACCCCGATCCCGGGTGTGGGGTCGAGGCGTGTCGTCCCGTGCAGAAGTTCTGGGCCAACCTCAGCTCCATCGACGATCCTGCCGTGCGCGCGGATCAGCTCCGCATGGCCTTCCTCGATGGGCACCCGGCGTTGGAGGCCGCGGGCTTCGAGCCGTTCATGCGAGCGCGGGCGTTGACGTTTGGTACGGGGCAGATCCGGACCAACAACTTCGACCAGGGTCCATGGACGCTGCGCGAGTTCAAGGCGATCGCGGTGGAGCCGTCGCCCGGTGAGACTCAGGTGGCCGCCGCCGCGCCCGTGGTGGCACCTGCGCCCGGCTTGCTGCGGATGGTGGAGGTCCCCGTTGCTGCCAACCCCTTCGGTCAGCTGTGGAACGAGAACATCAGCCTGCCCGACAGCGTGCCGTGTCAGCGCGCCATCCTCGAGACGGTGGAATCGTTGATGGACAACAACCCCAACACGATGGGCGTCCACGTTCCGGTCGAGTGCCTCGCGGCCGAGAGCCCCGACGGGTTCATTCAGGAATACGACGATCAGATGGTCTCGGGCGGTGTTCTCGCGGCCCAGATCGACGCCACCATTGCGGCCATCGATCCCACCAGTCCTCTGACCGCGATCGACATCGCGCGGCGGGCCATGTTCGCGGGCGGGTGCATCGGGTGCCACCAACGCAGCAACGGCTTCCCGAACAATCAGCTCGGGGATGGCGTCCAGGCCCCGCCCTCGCTGGGGTTCGTACATACCCACGAGTCGGCTGCGCTCCAAGAGGACTGTGGGGACGGCGACGTGCAGTGCTTCCGCATCTCCCCGGCCCTCAAAAACAGCTTCCTGCCTCATCGCAAGCAGGTGATGGACGATTTCTTGACCAGCGGCGGGTGTTGCAACGCGGCTGTGGGCCAGGGGGCGGGTCCTGTGGCACCGATGGACGAGGCTGATGTCGATGTGGAGGCATTGATGGAGCAGGCCGAGCTCCAGCAGGCCGCGGGTGCTGCATTGACGGTCTCGGGGGCACCGGTCGGGCGCGCGCACTGACGGGCCGCTGGACTCGCACGTCGTATGCGGGACCCGGCGCGCTCTTTCGATTCGGGGGGATCGAGGGGTGCGTCGGGTCCCTATCGTGGACATCATGAGCGCACTGCGCACGCTCGCGGTCGTGGACCACCGAGGCGTCTGGATTGGACTGCAATCAAATCTGGAGCGGGCGTTACCCAATGGGTGTGGCAGGAGCGGACCAACGTGCGTCGGACGTGCGCCTCGTGCGAGCCGTCGTCGTGGGGGCGATGCTGGGCGGAGTGCTACTGGGGTGCGAACCCCAGGCCGCAACCGCGGCCGAGCCCAAGACGGTGGCCTACACGCACTCGGGCGTACCTTGGATCTTCGACGAGACGGGCCACCAGTACCTCATCGACACGGGCACTCCGCGGACCTTCGTGACCCCCCATGTGGCGGGGGTGGATGGCGACACCTTCGCGGTGCAGACGGTGGAGCAGTGGGACGTCCGCGGGCTCGGAGGTGGCCGGGAAGTCGTCGTCACCTACGATCTACCGCCCGCAGTAATTCCCATGGTGGGGCCGAGCTTCGGCGGGATCTTGGCGGCGGACCTGCTGGCGGAACGACCGTTCGTGCTGGACCCATTGCGCAGTCGGCTCGTCTTCGATGACGACGGTGACTTCTGTGACTGGCTGACCCAGACCGAGCCGCCGGTCCAGGTTCCCGTGCAGGTTGGCGGTGGCGGTACCGCCTGCATGCGGCCCCAACGGTGCTTCGAACACGACGGCATGCGCATGCTGGTCGACGTTGTCGTGGAGGGCACCCCCGTGGTGGCTCTCGTCGATACCGGATCGACGTTCACGAGCCTCGGAAGCGGACTGCAGGAGCGGCTGGGAGGCGATGGGCGTCCCACGATGACGGTGTCGCGCGGCTGGGACACCTGGAAGTTCTCGCGGCTGCGGACGTTGAGCATCGCAGACGTGCTGGTGGAGGATGCACCGGTTCGGATCAACCCCGATCTCGATGCCGCCCTCGCACGACTGTCGGTGGAGACGGGTCAACGGGTCGAGCTGTTGCTCGGGCACTCCGTCTTGCTGCAGTTCGCCGTTGGCATCGACTACGGCCGGGAGCGGCTCACGCTCGCCCGCTACGTCGACGACCGGCCGCTCGAGACCGAGATGTTCGAGAGCTTTGGGGTGTGGCTGGCCAGCGCCGACCAAGGCTGCTGGCCCGTCGTGGCGGTGGCCCACGGCACCGAGGCCCATCGGTCGGGAATCGACGTTGGCGATTGCCTCCTGTCGATCGATGGTCGCACTGCCGAGCAGATGACCGATGTCGAGAGAGATATCGCGCTCGGCTCGGCCCGTATCGAGGACTCGCTCACCGTGACGGTGAGCGACGAACCCACCGACGGCGGCCGTAAGCTCCCGGCGCGCGCCGTTCGATTGACCAAGCGCGATCTGTTGCCCCGCCAGTAGTCGTCGGGCCTCGGCGTCTACAGCTGCGTCCACCCTTCGTTCTCACGTCCGACGGCCCCCGGGGGCCGGGCGGCACGACGACCTCACAACGAACGCGAACAGGAGACAGACATGAAACGAACCATCGCATCAATCATCACGCTCGGCGTCATCATCGGCACCGGGTGCGCCGCAGACGAGGCCGCAGACGACTTCCGCATCCTGCCCGTTGGCGCGTCGATGCCGGACGGAGAGACGGTGTTCGTGGGAACCTACGAGGAGAAGACCGACGAGCTGGTGCTGCTGCCCGCGTTCGTGGAGCAGGTGCAGCAGGAGGCGGAGACGGGGACGTTGGTGGTGTTGGGCGCCGACAGTGCCGAAGTTCTCGCCGGAACGGTGCCGTGGGCGACGTCGCTCGACGTGGGCAGCCGGCTGGAGATTGGCCGGATGATCGCTGGCGGCGAGGTGGTGGTGGGCGGTGCGTTGGTCGTGCACGATGAGCAGTGGACCGACGGCCTGACCGAGGCGGAGGCCGCCAGCTCGTACGCCGCGTGCTGGGACCCGGAGCCCCTCGATCCTTCCATTCCCCCCGACAGCCCGTGCCAGTTGATTCCCGAGCTGTGCTTGGACGAGTAGCCATCCCCGTCGGGTTTCACGTGATGGGAGCGTCTCTCGATCGCTCTTCGCTCGATGGGGCTGTCACGGTCGTGTGCGAGCCTGCCGCCCGAGGGGGGCTCGCAGCGGCTACCCTGGTAGGCCCACCGTCAACCGAACCGGCGTCCACGTCCGGCTGCGGCGTGCCAACCGGTCGTCGACCCCTTCGCCGTCGAAATTCGCGGCGGTGGATTCGGAGAACGCGTCGGCCTGGGCGAGGACATCGACGTTGATCACACAGCGTCGGGGCTCGCCATCGCTCACCGCCGCCATCAGGTAGCCGCAGCCGCGGCACACGAGGAACTCGGCGGTGGAGGTTCCGAACCGGTAGCGGCTGAGCTGTGCCTCCTGGGCCACCTCGATCTCGGCGAGACCCTGGGGGTCGGAGGTCCAGCGCATGCGTCGAGGTCGGCAGTAGGAACAGCCGCATGCGCGTGCCCCGAGGTCGTGGGCTGCCCGCGTCGTACGGACGCGGATCGCCATGGCGCCGCAGTGGCAGCGACCGGTGAGGTCAGTCGTCGAGTCGTGCTCGGCCATCGCGTCAGGTGTTGCGGAACCCAGCGATCTCGACGGGGCTGTACTCGGGCCACAGCTCGGGAATGCCCGAGTCGATCTCGTAGGCGGCCATGGCCTGGTGGTAGATGTCCGAGGCGATCAGGGACTGGTCGTACCACCCGGGATTGAAGCGGCCGGCTCCGCCGAGCACCGCATGCAACGCGGGCGAGGCGGTGTGGTTTTCGCCGTACTCGGTCGCGAGCAGGACCATGGAGTTGTCGAGCACGCTGCGGCCATTGGGCTCGACGAGCGCGTTCATCTCCTCGAGCATGTGCGCGAGCATGGAGATCGACAGGTGCTGATGAAGCCGGACCATGGCCGGGTTGTACGCGTGGAAGATCGCGTCGTGGGCCGTTGCCGTGGCGAACAATGTGCTGAAGTCCGCGGTGTCGCCGATGGCGGAGTACTGCCCCTGCAGCCGCAGATACTCGCCTGCACCCATCGACAGCGCACTCCCGAACCGGATTCGATCGCACGCGGCGCCCAGCGCCATCAATCGCCCCAGCAGTGCCATCGCGGCGTCCGCAACCTCCCAGTCGATCTGGGGGGCACCCGAACCGGGTGCACCGACCTCTGCGTCGTAGAAACTGTAGGGCTGTGGATCCTCGACCCGGGCCGGCGGCGCGGTAGGGCAGACCGGCGGATTGGGATTGTCCAGCGGCGCCAGCTGGAGCTCGACGTCGCGGATGGAGGCGAGATGGTTGTCGATGCGGGCCTTGGACTCGGCGCCGAGCGGAGAGGTGGGCCCGACCATCGACTCATAGTCTTCGAGCACGGTGTCGAGCACGCTGCGGTGTACGTGTCGCTCGGCGAGCTGGGCGGGGGTGGGCTGTCCGTCGGGCCCCACGGGGCCACCAATACCGCCGAACAAGGTCTCGAACACCTCGGTGGGGCGCCGTACAGGGCGTTGACCGGGTGAGCCGTCCGGGTTCCAGTGCCGCGTGAACGCGGCGACGCATCCGGTGTTGGACCAAAGGCCGACCGACAGCTCGGGGGTGGCGACGTTGGGCACGCCCTGCGGGTGCAGGGTCCGCTTCATCACCTGCTCCATGCTGGGGCCCGAGGCGATGTAGGAAGGCCCGCCGACCTGGGGGACCCCTGTGAACAAGGCGGCCGCGACCCGGTAGTGCGGTGTGCCCGAGCCGGAGAGCGGCTCGTTGTCGACGTTGGTGAAGATCGACGCCATGTCGGCGAACGGCTGCAGCGGCTGCAGCGGTCCGTCGAACTGCTCGGCCAGCATCGCGGCCGAGAGCCCGAGGCCAAACGTCATGGTGAACAGGCGGCAGGGAATTCCGTCGTCGCCGTCGGCTCGGGCGCGAGGCATCAGCTCGGGGAGCAACGGCAGCGCGATGGCGATACCGCCCGCGCCACGCAGCACGGCGCGACGGGTCATCTGTCGGGAGCGGGCGCGGCGTTGGCTCATGGTTCCACCACCCGCAGCAGGGTGCGCTGCTCGCTGTTGGCGATAGCCCGGGCGAGCGCATCGAAGGTGCGCCCTTCGTCGATGAACGTGCTCGTCGCCAGGTCGTGAAAATCCCCGCGTAGGTTGACGGGCAGGCCCGTGCCGAACTGGGTCATGTTCTCGACCAGACAGCCGTAGACGGCGTCGACCCCCGCGAGGCTGGCGAGCAGCTGTCGCGCGTCGTGGAACGAGATCTCGGGCCGGTCGCCGAAGGCGGGCAGGAGCCCGTCGGAGTACAGCGGGCGGCCCTGGTCGTCGGTGGCGGAGTGGCGCCCGAGCATGTCGTACCGCTCGAAGGCATAGGCGACGGGCTCGAACTGCGTGTGGCAGCCACGGCACACCGCTTCGAGGCCGAACCGGAACTCGCTGGCCTCCCGCGGGGTCATGTCGCTGGTGGCTTGCGCGGTGCTCTCGATCTCGTCTTCGACCTCGGGAGGAGGCTCGGCCACGTGCTGGCACAGCAGGCGTTCGCTGAGGAACAAGCCGCGGCCGACGAACGAGGTGGTTCCGATCGAGGCGAGGAAGGCGGGGTGGGTGACCACCCCGAGGCGCTCGACGGTGTCGGCCACGTCGTAGACCTGCAGGCCGTCGCCAATGGGGGTGGCGCCCGCCAGCTCGGCCACGGCGGGGGTCATCACCAGCTGTCGTGCGTCGAACAGCTCCGACAGCGGCTGCGGCTGCCCCTGCGATCCCGAGATCCGGTCGAGGGTCGCCAGCAGGCTGCTGCGCAGTGCATCCGACAAGGCGGTGTCGCTGGTGCCGAAGGTGGAGCGCACCGCCATCGTGTAGTCGCCCCAAAAGAGGGTCCGCGCGCGGACGAACTTGCCGTCGGCGATCATCCGCTCGATCTGCGGGGCGACGGCGTCTTCGTCGAACACCCCGTCGCCAGCCGGGCCCGCCGCAAACTCCAGCAAGGCGGCGTCGGGAGCCGACTGCCACAAGAAGTAGGACAGCCGCGTCGCCAGCTCGTAGCCATCGATGGTCCGCAGCTCACCCGCCGTCCCGTCGGTCTCGCGCTCGATGCGGTACAGGAACTGCGGCGCCTGCATCATGGCCTGCACGATGCCGCGGACCACGTGGGTCTCATCGGTCTGGTCCGCCTGGGCGATCGCGACGGCGAGGTCGAGGTAGCGCGTGGACTCTTGGTCGGTGAGCGGTCGCCGAAACAGTCGCTGTCCCAGGCCAGACACCAGGTCCTCACGGCAGCTGGGATCGAGCTGAGCGCACCCGCCGTACTGTGAGACGAGGGCGTCGGGGTCCAGCTGGGCACTCGCGATCCGGGCGAGCTCGGCGTAGGCCAGCACGTAGTTGGAGTTGAAGAACTGAGGCTCGAGGGTCGTGGAGTAGTCGCGGCCGGTCGGGATGTCGGCGGGCAGCGCCTCGAGGTCCTCGTCGGTCAGCGCCACCCCCAGCACGTCGAGCACCGTGTGGCGGTACTGGACGTCGGTCAGCCGGCCTGCCTTGGGCGTCGGCACGGCCGCGGGATCGATGGGCTGCGCGGGAGGATCGTCGCTGTCGGACTCGGTGTCGATGTCCCCGCCGGTGCTGGTGCCGGAGTCGGCGGCACTCGGCGCGACGTCGTCACCGCATCCCGCGGCGAGCAGCACCGCACATCCCAAACCGAGCCAAGCCTTCACGAGCAGCCCGGAGCATAGCGCCGCACCGCTGCGAGACCGCATCGGGCGGGCCAGAGCGTGCTCTGGGCTCCTCGGCACGGGTTTGCTCGCACGAGCGTCCGAGACGCTTCGACGTGGCGGAGACTGCGCTGCTCGGATCCGCGGGGATCCCCGGCTGCACCCCGCGGGTTTGCGCTCGGTCCAGTCGGAGGCCTCAGCCGCCGACCATGACCCGGAACCGGCAGCGCTTGCCGGCCTGGAGCCGAAGCCCTTGCGCCGGAAAGTCGTCACCCGCCAGTTCTTCATTGGGGTCGGTCCGTGGCTGCCCGTCGACCTTCACCGCGCCCGACTCGATGCGTTGTCGAGCCTGTCGCTTGGAGGGAAATGCCTTCACCGCCTCGTGGGTGACCAGGTCGACCAGCTTGATCGGTGCGGCGTCGATGCTCACCGCTGGCACCGCGCTCCAGTCGTCGCCGCCACCAAAGGCTTGCTTGGCCGCGCGCTCGGCTTGCTGCGCCGCGTCTTCGCCGTGGGCCATGCGGGTGGCCTCGAACGCGAGGCGGCGCTTGACGTCGCGCAGCTGGGCGCCCTCGGCCTTGCACAGGCCGTCGATTTCGTCGGCGGGAAGATCGGTGTAGGTCAGCAGCAACTTGCGCACGTCGGCGTCGTCGCACGAGACCCAGTACTGGTAGTAGTCGAACGCGGACAGGTGCTTGGCGCTCAGCCACACCGCACCGCGCTCGCTCTTGCCCATCTTGCGACCGTCGGCCGTGGTCAGCAGTGGAAACGTCAGGCAGTGCGCGGGGCCCTGGTTTGCGCCGCCGATCCGGCGGATGAGCTCCACCCCCGCCACCATGTTGCCCCACTGGTCGCTGCCTCCGAGCTGCACCGTGACACCGTGCTCACGGTACAGGTGCAAGAAGTCGTAGGCCTGGAACAGCTGGTAGTTGAACTCGAGGAACGACAGCGGCTGCTCGTTGTCCAGACGCTCGCGGTACGTCTTGGTCGAGATCATGCGGTTGACGGTGAAGTGCACCCCGATGTCGCGCAAGAACTCGATGTAGTGCAGCGGGCTGAGCCAGTCGTGATTGTCGACGACGATGGCGTCGTTGGGCGCCCCGGTGTTCATGTGCAAGAAGTGGCCGAAGTGCTCGCCGATCGAGGCCACCTGCGCCGAGACGGTGTCGTCGTCGAGGATCTTGCGTGTCTCATTGCGACCCGAAGGGTCGCCGATGCGGGCCGTGCCGCCGCCGAGCAGGACGACGGGACGATGGCCGTGCTGCTGAAGGATGCGCATCGCCATGATGCACACCAGGTTGCCCACGTGCAGCGATGCGGCCGTGGGATCGAAACCGATATAGAAGGTGACCATGCCCTCGGCGAGCGCGGTGTCGATGGCCGCCGCATCGGAGACCTGTTCCACGAAACCCCGCTCCACGAGGGCTTGCAGGGCCCTCGATCGCGGGTGCTTGAGCGCTTCGACGTCGTCCATGGCGGTGCAGAGCCTACAAAACCCCGGGGCGCGGTCCCAGCCGGCGCTCGGCGAGGGGTACGAGGCCCCCGTACAGAGGCGAGCCACCCACCACGCGAGGCCACGGCGG
>JAHZJA010000307.1 GCA_022601155.1 Deltaproteobacteria bacterium
CACACGGCGGACGATGATGAAGGACCTCGAGCTCAGCGGACGGGCGCTCGATAGTCTGATGGGCGATCTTCAGAGTCGGCTTCAGGTGAGCGTGCGTCGGCTGTTCGAGACGGATCTGGAAGCCGAGAGCTGACGCGGGCCGGGATGTCGATCCAGCCCACCGTTGCGGCGGTGAACGGGTCGACACACGCGTGTTCGTCTCGGCTGTGACGCATGATCGAGACCGTCTCCGGATCGAAGTCGAACAAGAGTTCGGCCATGCGTCGCTTCGCCTGCGGTCGCAAGTGCTGGAGCGTCGGGTGCTCATAGAGATCGAGCGCGCCGAACAGGTGGAGGATCTCGTGGGCGAAGGTTCCCCCCGGGTAACTGTGGCTGACGCAAGCGATGCGGCAGTCGCGGGATGCGTACGCGCCGTTGCCCGTGTTCGCGACGACGAGGACGAAGCTTGGTCCGTCCTGCTGCGCCAGCTCGTCGGCGATCGCGTCGATTCGCGCCTGTGCTCGCTCGACAGCATCGCTCAGCTCGAGGTCGGGGCTGGTCGCCAACGAAACCGGAGTGCCGTCCTCTACGAACGTCAGCGCCTTGCCGTAGCGCTGCGCCTCGCTACGCAGGATCGCGAACCCTTCGTCGATGGCGGGTGGGCGGATCGGCATCGATCCTCCCATCACCGTGAGGCGGACGAGCCGGTAGCGGATGGGGCCAACGAGAGCTCGACCATCGTCCGGCCGGCACTCCCGGATGAACTGGGCACGCAGGATGCCCGGGGTGCGAAAACCAGCCCACATCGCGCCAGCCAACGTCGCGAGCAGCACCATCGATGCACCGAGCCAACGACCGACGAAGAGCAAGGCCACGGTGACCACCGCACCTCCGAACGCATAGCCGACGATCGTGTTGGCGGTGCTGGGGGTGACCTGGCGCTGCGCCTCCGACACGAAGTGTCGCTCGCGACGCCCGCCGTCGATCCCCAGTGCCCATGGATACCGCGCCCAAAACCTCGGATATCGCTCCTGCCACTGTTCGAAGTACCCGTCGGGAATCACGTCGTGGCCCCTCGACTCGAGCCCGTTGCCGGTCAGCTCGATCCCCGTGCGCTCGCGATGGACGTCGGGGGCCAGCTCGAGGAGTCGGGTGCAGCGCCAGGGCCCGGAATCGGCCAGCACCAGCAGCGCCTCCGGATTGGTGGCGGCATCCTCGAACACCGCGCGGCCCGCCAACATGAGCCTCGCGCGGAAGGCAACGAAATCAGACTCCCAGATGCCACCGTGGATGAGGGCGTATGCGGTGCGTAGCTCGTGCGTGTCGAGCCACGACAGCACGGAGGTCAGGGTCCGGTGAAAGACCCGGACCTCTTCGAGCGGGACCTCGGTGAGGTGCTGCTCCAGATTGTCACAGTGCCGTTCGATGTCGACGTGGTGCGTGCGCTCCAGGAGTGCGCACAGGTCCTTGTAGTTCAAAGTGTTCGTGCCAACCGGGGCCTAGGTCCGGCCATTCCTTCGTTTCGTCCCCCAGAGCACGGACGGTCAAGCGGGCTGCGTCGTGCTCCACTACGATGCACAGGTGGCCGGCCGAGCAGCATGGGGCGACCGAATCCTCCGCGTGGTGGACCACGTGCAGGCCCACCTCGATGACGAGCTGCAGCCCGAGGACCTCGCCCAGCGAGCGGGGCTGTCGCTGCATCACTTCCACCGGGTGTTCCGCGGCCTGACGGGGGAGTCGGTGATGGGCTTCGTGCGGCGGCTGCGGCTGGAGCGGGCCGCGCAACGGCTCCGGTTCGGCGATCGGCCGGTGACGGAGGTCGCCTTCGGGTCCGGCTACGGCAGTCACGAGGCCTTCACGCGGGCGTTCCGTTCGCGGTTTGGGCAGAGCCCCAGTGACTACCGCTCGACCGCTCGGGTCGCGCTGGGCAGCACGCCCGCCGTCGAGTTTCGTGAGCAGCCGGCCAAGCGGTGTCTGGCCCGGCGTCATGTGGGCCCGTACCAAGACTGCGGCCAGGCCTGGGACGCGCTGATGGACAAGGGCGGAGTGCTGGCGGCCCAGCTACGGCAGGGCGAGGGGTTCGGGCTGTGCTACGACGATCCGGAGGTCACGCCCGCCTCGCGGCTGCGGTACGACGCCTGCCTGGCGCTCCCCGAGAGCCTCGGTGAGGTGCCATGCCCCGACGGCTGCGTCTTTCGAACGGTGCCTGGCGGTCGCTATGCGGTGACGACCCACGCCGGTTCCTTCGACACCATCTTCGAGACCTACGTCGGGTTCATCGGTCGCAGCCTTCCCTTTGCGGGCGTCGAGCTGACCAACGATCCCATCGTCGAGATCTATCTCGCCGAGCCCACGACCACACCTCCCGACGATCTCCTCACGGAGATCTGCGTACGTCTTGCCTGAACACGGAGCCCACGATGGAAAACCCCAGCATCATGTCCCACATCTCGATCGGGACCAACGACTTCGACGCCTCGGTTGTCTTCTACGACCGGGTGATGACCACGATCGGCGCCAAGCGGATCATGGATCACCCGGGGGCCGTCGCCTACGGCAAGCGCTTTCCCGAGTTTTGGGTGCAGACGCCCATCGACGGCCAGACCGCGGCGGTGGCCAACGGAACGCACTTTGGTTTCTTCGCGTCGACCAAGGCACAGGTCGACGCGTTCTTCGCCGCTGCGGTCGAAGCGGGCGGAACCTCCGACGGCGAGCCCGGCCCCCGTCCGATGTACGGCCCGGCCTACTACGGGTGCTTCGTGCGCGACCCCGACGGGCACAAGATCGAGGCCTCGTTCTGGGATACCGACGTCTCGCCCATTCCGTGAGTGATCGCGTCGTGACGCTGCCGCCGCCAGTGTCGTGCGGACTGCGGGGCACTACGATGGCGGCCACGTGACGACGACCGATCCGCACCTCACCCGTGAGACCGAGACCACCGTGGATGTCGTGGTGGTCGGCGCGGGCATTGCCGGCCTGGCCACCGCGCGGCGATTGTTCGAGGCGGGTCTGCGGGTGGCCGTGCTCGAAGCTCGCGACCGGGTCGGCGGACGCCTGCTCTCGGCGCGAGTCGATGGGGTCGGTCTCGACCTCGGTGCCACCTGGTTTTGGCCGACCGAGCGACGGATCACGCGGCTCATCGCCGAGCTCGGGGTGGCCACGGCGCCCCAGCACCTGCATGGCGATGCTCTGCTCCAGCTCCCCACCGGCGTGCAGCGGATCGACGGCAATCCCATCGATGTCACCTCGGGTCGGTTCGTGCATGGAGCCCAGGCCTTGGCCGAAGCCGTGCGCGAGCAGCTGCCTCCCGGGGCGGTACGGCTGGAACGCGCCGTGACGGCGGTGGAGATCGTCGACGGGCGACTGTTCGCTCGCACACCCCAAGAGCGCTACGTGGCCCGGCACGTCGTCATCGCGATGGCGCCGGCGCTGGCGATCTCGGCCATCCGCTTCACCCCGGAGCTTCCCGGGCGACTGGTCGACCTCGCCCGGAGCACACCGGTGTGGATGGGCGCGATCACCAAGGTGGTGGTGGAGTACGCCACGGCATTTTGGCGCGAGGAGGGCCTGGCGGGGGCGGCGATGAGCCACGTGGGTCCGCTGCGAGAAATCCACGACATGAGCGGCCCGGATGGACGGCCCGCGGCGCTGTTTGGGTTCGCGCCGCCCGTGTCCGTGGGGGCGCCCACCATCACTGCCGAGCGGGTGGTGCACCAGCTGACCACGCTGTTCGGATCGGCGGCCGCCAGCCCAACGAGCGTGCGGATCCGCGATTGGCGAGACGAGCCATTCACGTCGCCCCCGGGCGTGGAGCGCCTCAACGACTACGAGACCTTCGGTCATGCCGCGTACACCGTGCCCGCGGCCGACGGGCGACTGCATTGGGCCTCGACGGAGACGGCAACCGAGAGTCCTGGCCACATCGAAGGAGCGCTGGCCGCCGCGGACCGAGCCGCCACCGCGATCATCGAGTCGCCGGGTTAGGCGTCGGTCGTCGGTACCCGTCGACGGCGTCGGGTGGGGACGTCGTCGCTCTCGGCATCCGCCGTGGGCAGGCACGCGACGGTCGGCCGCTCATGGGGCGTCGATCGGGCAGCGGACAGGAATCACGGAGCCGCCGTGAACACGCCAACGAGTCGAGGGAGCCGGATCTCAACGACACCAGCGACGGCCGGGGCGCGGTTTTTTCGCCCAGGCCTTGCGGCGGTCGAGGAACTCCACGACGTCTTCGTGCATCGGGCCCGCTTCGGCGCGGGCTTGCTCGAGAGTCTTGAGCTTGGGCTTGCGCTTGGTGGTGTCGGCGGCCGCGGTGTTCCTTCCGGCGAGGACGGCCTTGGTGCCCTGGGCCTTCAGCTCGCGGGCACGCCAGGGAAACACGGGGGGGGTGTCCTCGCATCCGGCCCCGATGTCGTCCGCGCTGCAGAACACCCGGATGTGCATGTGGTCATCGTGGGGAAACCGCGGCTGACACGTGACATCGGAGAAGCGCTGCACGACGGCAGGGGGTGCACCGACACGCTTGGCCTCCGCGAGCAACAGGCTGCGCAGGTGCTCCACGACGAGGATGCGCTGCACACTGGCCGTGGTGTCGGCGAGCAGTGCGGCAACGAACAGCCAGGTTCGTGCGACGTCGATGTGCACGGGGACGTCGTCCGCTGGATCGGTGAGGTCGCCGTAGTCGGTGCCGCGACCGTCGGGGTCGAGGGGAATGAACTTGGCGGGCGTGAAGGGCTTGCCGTCGTCTCGCAGCAGGTAGAACAGCACGTCGACGTCGCGGCCACTGCGGTGTGAGGCGTGGCCGGAGATGTCTCCACCGTCCTGGCGCGACAGATCTCCGAGGCTGACCGGAGCGCCGGGGCTGGCCTCATCGACGGCCGCTGCGGCGCGGACGAGGCCCTGCACCAGCTCGAAGGTCCCGTAGCGCGAGCCGGAGCCCTTGCGCGGCAACAACTGCAGCCCCGGCGCCTCGCGAGGCAGGGCGACGCTCCCCTCGAGCTTGCCCGACGTCGGGCTGCCGACCGAAGTCGAGTGCGTGGTGTCGAGCGTGAGTGGATCGGGCTCGGTCGGTGTTGGCGGCGGTACGTCGGGTACGGATGCAGGCTCGGACTCGGGCGTGGTGTCTGCGTCGGGGGTCGACGGAGCATCGCCCCCGTCATCGGGGCCGGGGACCGCGGGGGGACTGGGGTGGGGCGCGGTAGGATCGGGCGCAGCCGAGGCTGGCGCCGGGTCGGTTGGTCCCGCGCCACAACCGGTGGCGATCGCAAGGCAGAGCAGACGGGCCCGCATGCTCCGAGGCTGTCGCGTTGGGCCACCGGGCGCAAGGGGGCGCGGATTGTCGGGGACCGCCCGCCTCAGCTGCTCCCGCCGCTTGCACTCGCGCCGCCCGTGCCGGAGCTGGTGCCGTCGGTATCGGTGGCCATCCCGGAGTCGGAGCTGGTGCCCGAGCTGGAGCTACCGGAATCGGAGCTGGTGCTGTCGGTATCGGTGGCCATCCCGGAGTCGGAGCTGGTGCCCGAGTCGGAGCTACTACCGGAGTCGGAGCTGCTACCGGAATCGGAGCTGCTACCGGAGTCGGAGCTGCTACCGGAATCGGAGCTGCTGCCGGAATCGGAGCTGGTGCCCGAGTCGGAGCTACTTCCCGAATCGGAGCTGCTGCCCGAGTCGGTCTCGATCACCCCCCCGGAGGTGGTGCCCTCGCTGCCGCGGGCCGGATGCACGCAAATCCCGAGACTCCGCTCGCAGAACATCATCGAGGGGCACGTCTGACCGC
>JAHZJA010000308.1 GCA_022601155.1 Deltaproteobacteria bacterium
ACTGGGGGGTCCTGGGGGTAACCCCCGACGACGATGAGTCGGCCGACTCGGCCGAGGGCGCCAATGAGCCCGTGCCCGAGGAGGTTGCCGAGGAGATCGGCGTCTCGGGCCTGCGGAGGCTGTCGATCGTCGAGTACGAGCAGACCATCGTCGATCTGCTGGGGCTTGCCCCGTCTCAGGTGCAGGAGCTGCTGCCCGCGGACACACTCACGCCGTTCGACAACGACTACACCACCCAGACGGCCTCCGAGGCGCTCATCAAGGGCGTCGAGCTGGTCGCGGGAGACATCGCCGAGGAGGTAGTGGCCTCGCCCGCGCTGCGTGAGGCCATCGTTCCCTGCGAGCCCAGCGGGCCCGACGACTCGGCGTGCTTCCGCGAGTTCCTGGCGAAGTTCGGCCGCCGTGCACTCCGACGTCCGCTGACCGACACCGAGCTCGACCGGTTCTCCACCCTGTCGTATCGGGCCGTGGAGGCCGATGATTTCTGGGCGGGGGTCGACGCTGCCCTGCGCCTGTTCCTGCAGCACCCCGAGTTCATCTACCGCGTGGAGATCGGCGAGCCCGTCGAGCAGACCCCCGAGCTCCTCCGTCTCAACGAGTTCGAGGTGGGCGCTCGGCTGTCGTTCTTCCTGCTGGGAAGCACCCCGCCCGACTGGCTGCTCGACGCCGCCGAGGCGGGTGAGCTCGACGATGGTGAAGGCATCGAGGCCGCCGCCGCGACGCTGCTCGCCGATCCCCGGTCCCGCGCTCGCATCGGTCGATTTCACTCGCTGTGGCTGGCCTACGAGAATCTCAGCCGCGAGGGCATCTTTGGCGACATGCATGCCGAGACCCAGGCACTGGTCGAGCGCGTGGTGTTCGACGAGCAGAACCCATGGGCCAACGTGCTCACGGCCACGGAGACGTTCGTGTCGCCTCAGCTGGCCGAGCACTATGGATTGCCTGCGCCCGCACAGCCGTCGTGGGTCCCCTATGGGAACACCGGTCGGGGAGGGCTGCTGTCGCACGGAGCGTTCTTGTCGGTGAGGGCCAAGTTCGGCGACACCAGTCCCACCCAGCGCGGCCTGCTCGTGCGCACCAAGCTGTTCTGCCAGGAGATCCCGCTCCCGCCGCCCGAGCTGATGGTCGATGTCTGCGAGCCGCCGGAGGCCGACCCCGATGCGTGCAAGATCGACCAGTACTTCATGTGGCAAGAGCCCGCGTGCGAGCACTGCCACCAGCTGATGGATCCGATCGGGTTCGGCCTCGAGGCCTACGACGCGTCCGGGGCATTCCGGTCGGCCCAGGCCGACCGCCCCGAGTGCACCATCCCGGGTGACGGTGATTTCTTGGGGGTCGGCACCTTCAACGGGCCGGCCCAGCTCGCCGATCTCGCGATCGAGTCGGGAATGGTCGAGGCCTGCGTCGCCCGCCAGCTGTATCGCTTCGCGGTGGGGCGTACCGAGCTGGACGACTACGACGAGGCATTCCTCGACCGGTTGGTCGAGGACAGCACGGGGGCGGGCGGTCTGGCGATGCTCGACCTGGTCTCCGCCTACGTGGGCTCGGACGCGTTTCGCTACCGTCGGGAGGAGGGCTGAGCATGGGACGCAGACGCATCGGACGTCGACGCTTCTTGCGAGGAATCGGAGGCACGACCCTCGCGCTTCCCTTCCTCGAGATCTTCGCGCCCCACACCGCGCGGGCGGGCTCGATCGCCAACCGCTACTCGTTCATGTTCGCGGGATTTTCGATCGGCTCGTACGGCAACGACCAGATCGCCAACGCACCCGCCGGGCCCTGGAACGGCCAGGTCACCCGCGCGCTGCTGCCGTTGCTCGACTACGGCGTCGACGATGTGGTCTCCCTCGTCTCGGGCCTGGAGATCCCCGTGGGCACGGACATCCCCGCCGCGGGACGTCCTGCGAACTTCCACTCCACCAGCCACCAAGTACTGGCCACGGGCCAGCGGTTCGACCCCTTCAACTACGGCCAGCTTCCCGGTCCCTCCTCGGACTGGGTCGCTGCGAGTGTCCTGGCCCAAGACACACCGCAGCCCGTGCTCACCTATCGCGCGCAGCCTTCGTTTTATCGGGTCGATTTCGATGGGGGCACCGACGGCACCATCTCGGCTCGGATCAACGACGAAGGCCAGCTCGAGCAGGTCCCGCCGATCACCAGCCCACGCCTCGCGTTCGAGTCGTTGTTCGAGGGCTTCGTGCCCCCTGATCCAGCCGAAGCGCTCGAAGCCACGCGCATGCTGGAGATGCGCAAGAGCGTGGTGGACCTGGTCTCCGAGGACGCGCAGTCGTTGCTGTCGCGGCTGGGCCGTGAAGACGAGATTCGGATGCAGCGGCACTTCGACGAGCTGAGGGCGCTGGAGTCCCGCCTCGATGAGCTGGAGCTGCCCGACGCCCCCGCGTGCCAGATGCTTCGCCACCCGGGTGACGACCCGCCCATCGGCGATGGGATCGATCCCTCTGGCGGCGCCGACTACAACTCCTACTACGAGAACGCCAACGGGTACTCCGACGAAGAGCTTCGCGCCACGGTGATGACCGATCTCATCCACATGGCGTTTACCTGCGACATCTCGCGGGTGTCTTCGTTCATGCTGACCTTCGCCCAGTGCTTCATGAACATGTACACGCTGCTCGACCTACCCAGTGATCTGCACGAGATCACCCACGGGAGCATCGGGAGCGGTGAAGCCGACATGCAAGACGCGCTGGCCGATTGCGCGGCCTGGCACGTCAAGCACTTCGCCCGCTTGGTCGACAAGCTGCGCGACACCGAGGACTTCGACGGCACCTCGATGCTCGACAACACCGGGCTCGTGCTGGCGTTCGAGGGCGGCTGGGGCTTCGACCTCGAGAGCGGTGGCAACAGCAGCCCGCACTCCACCGAGAACATGGTGATGCTGGTCGGGGGCCGTGCGGGAGGACTGCATGCATCACCCGGCGGTCACGTCCCGGCCCAGGGCTCTCACCCCGCCGCGGTGCTCAACACCGTGCTGTCCGCGGTCGGGGTGGATGAGACGCTCGGCGAGGTCCCCGATCTGGTCGACGGCCTGATCGGCTGAACCACCGAGCCCCCCTTGCCGCCACGGCGGGAAGTCCGTGCTGTGCTCGTACACGCGCCGTCGTCGGTCGCGCCCAGAGCCCGCGTCTTGCCCACGAGGTCGGTGCCGGGCCGCACCACACACGTCGGCGCCCATCGGCTCGCCGCGTCCTGCTTGCCCTGCGCCCACACGGTTCGGTGGCGCCTCCACGAGCCACAGCCCTCGTCGGTCCGCTCGGGCTCGACGAGGCGCTCCACGTTTGACAGCCCTCGCGGAGGTCGAGGTCATCGGCCACTTGATGGCGGGCCGGCCGGTGACGGGAACGCTGGAGCGGCTTGCGTGGCCGGACCCCTGGTCTATCCTGTGGACTTGCTACCGCCGACGGCGGAGTCCTCGATGCCCATCCGCTCCGCCCAGGTTCCCGACTACCCCGTGTTCGCCCGGCTCTACGAGGAGCTGGAGACTGGCGATCCCACACCTGCACCGCAGACGTTCGAACACGATCTGATGGCGGACGTCCTGGTGTTCGAGCGCGATGGCGACGTGGTGGGCTACACCTACTTCCAGGTCCTCGATGGCGTGGGGACGATTCGCCACATCGTCACCGACACCCAGTGCCGGGGGCAGGGGGTTGGTCGCGCGCTGATGGCCGAGGTCGCGGCCCGGGTGCGCGCCCAGGGGTCCGACCGCTGGTGCCTCAACGTCAAGCCCGACAACCAGCCTGCCGTCGCTCTGTACACGCGGATGGGGATGCAGTTCCAGTACGCGTCGGTGGCGATGCGGATGGGGTGG
>JAHZJA010000309.1 GCA_022601155.1 Deltaproteobacteria bacterium
GGCGCCTGCTTGCACCAGCGGCTCGGCGGCATCGCGGCCCGAGGTCAGCACGCGGAGGTCGAAGCCCGCGCAAAAGCGACCGGCTCGACCGGCGAGGACGACCGCCTTGGCCTCCTGTTCGGCGCGATCGAGCGCAGCGCCGAGCGAAGCCACCATCGCGGGAGAGAGGGCATTGACCTTGCCGTCGTCCATCGTGATCGTGGCGACGCCATCGTCCAAAACGTAGTGTGCAGGCTCGGTCATGGTGCTCGTCGTCGGGCGGTGCGTGGTCACGCGTCGGCTTCGGGGTCGGGCGCGTCCAAGACGTCGCCGTGGCGCAGGAGGAAGATGAGCAGCAGCAGCACCCCGGCCACCAGGGCGACGTCGGCCACGTTGAACGTGGGCCACGCCTTGCCCTTCCAATAGAAGAGCCGGATGAAGTCCACGACCCCGTGGCGCATCTCTCCGCCGACCTCCGCCATGCGGAAGAACCGGTCGTGGAGGTTACCCAGCGCTCCCGAGGCCACCATTGCAATCGCGACGAAGGCCGAGCCAAAGCGTGTGGGCAGGTTCCGGGCCAGGTGCGCCATGTACAGCAGCGCGAGCACGGTGATGCCGATGAACAGCATCCGGCTCCAGGAGGCGTCGCGCAGCAGGCTGAAGGCCGAGCCGGTGTTGAACCCAAACTCCAGGTAGGCCCAGCCCTCGATGAGCATCCGGCCGGGTTGGTCCTTGAGGTTGTCCCAGGCCCACTGCTTGGTGACCAGGTCGAGCGCGAGCAGCACCCCGGTGACCACGGCCACCATGATCAGTCGGCTGGCGCGGGAGGGTCCGTCCGGGATCACCACTGGCGGCGGGCTCGTGTCGGCGCCAGCTTCGTCGTTGGCGGCAGCTTCGTTGGCGCCAGCTTCGTCGTCGGCAGCTTCGTTGGCGGCAGCTTCGTCGTCGGCAGCTTCGTCGGCACCGGTCGCTTCGTCGTCCGCAGCCGCGTTGGCGCCAGCTTCGTCGGCACCGGTCGCATCGTCGCTCGTGGCATCGCCCACGGTGTCTTGCGCAGCCGCGGAGTCGGGCGGCACGGGAGCGTCGGAGTCGGCGTCGGGCTCGGCGTTGCGATCGTCTTCGGCCATCGGGTGAGGCGCAGCATAGCAGGCATGCGTGCGCTCTCGGAGGGGGCCGCTGGACGGCGGTCGTCGTGGTCAGGGCGCGGGGCGTGCCGTGCGGCGCAGCCCCCAAACGCCCAACACGACCATGCCCAGGGCGATGAGCTGCGAGACCGACAGCAGCAATGGCTGATCGGCGGCCAGGCCCAGCGCGCGTGCAACGGGGGGGATCGGGAGGTCGAACACCATGCCTCGCGAGGGATCACCGCGGAACATCTCCACCGTGAAGCGCAGCAGGCCATAGCCCAGCGCATAGCGGCTGGCCTGCCTCCATGGTGTCTCGACACCGCGTTGGCGTCGAATCCACACCAGCACGATGAACAGCAGCGCCAGCCCGCCCGCTTCGTACAGCTGGGTCGGGTGCAGGGGCACCGTGTGGCCACCGACGCGCGCGACCTCGCCCGCGCCGTAGGCCACCGCTTCGGCGTCGAAACGAATCGACCAGGCGACATGCGTGGGCGCGCCCCAGCAGCAGCCGGCCATCAGACACCCGACGCGACCGAACGCGTGGCCCAGCGGCATCCAGGTGGCCCCGGCATCGCAGACCTCGGAAAACCGCGTCTCGTAGCGGCGTGCGAGCCAGGCAAAGCCGCCGACGATCGCGAGCATCGAGCCAAAGAACACGAACCCGGTGGTGTCCAGTGCCCACAGTCGAGAGGGATCGTCGATGTACGGGCCGGGGGCCGTGAGCACGTGCAGCACGCGGCCCCCGATGGCCGCGCCGAAGATCAGCACGAGGTAGAGGTCGAGCAACATGGTGCCCGGCCGCTCGCGACCCATGCCCCGCTGGCGCAGCTCCCAGTACGCGCCGGGCATCGCGATCGCCCCGCCGAGCAAGATGAGCGTGCCGTAGGCGTTGAAGGGACCGAGCCCGGGCAGCTCGAACAGGACGGGGTTCATGGTGGGGCCGGACTCGGGCCGCGGCCGAGGCGGTGCCGCGGTGGGTGAGCCCGGCAACGATAGCGTGACGCCGCCCTGGGGGCGATCGGCCTACGCGGGCGTACGCAGCAGGTCGTACAGCGCGGCCTTGCGTCGACGCGGCCACTCCGAGGGGGTTCGCGACAGCGCCCGACGACCGCGGGAGACACGTTGGTCCATCGCTTGCCGGGACATACCCTCCAATGCCACCGGTCGCGCCTGTTGCAGCTCGCGGAGCTCCATGCGGGGCTCGTCCAGCAGCGACGACAGTGCGTTGTTGAGCAGCACGGACTCGGGCAGGCGAAGCTCCCGAAGGGCAGCCCGCAGGCGGGCGCGCATCGCCAGGCGCTCGCGCAGATCTGGGCCGGAGATCCGCAGGGCCGAGGCGCGCTCGGCCGCCTCGCGGGCCACCGACACGCGGGCCGCCGCGTACATCAGCAACCCCGGGCGGACCTGTTGCTCGTCCATCGCGGGATCGTCGAGCAGCTGCTCGACCTCGGCCCAGGCGATGGCATCGATGTCGCTGTCTTCACCGCCGAGCCGCTCGAAGTCTTCGGTGCCCCACACGGCCAGCAACAGACGGAGACGCAGGCCCTCGAACACCAGCAGCTCGGCCAGCGCGCGCTGCAGCGGAGCCGAGGGATCGTCGCTGGGTCCAGCTGCGCGCGCCAGATCGGCCAGCGCATCGACGAAGCCCACTGCGCCGTGGTCGGCTCGATCGACGCCGCCCTCGACCCAGCTGCGCAGGTCGCCGGGAAGCTCTACGAACAGCGCGTCGCGGAGGTCTTGGTGGAACTGCACCAGCTCGGGGAATTGAGGATCTGCCACTGCACATGACAGCGGGATGCCTTGGTCGAGAGCGTCCCGGGCTTGATGGGCCACGGTCTCGAGCTCGGCGCGCAGATCACCGAGATCGACGGCGTTGCGCTCCACGGGGGCGGGCAGGGCGTTGGATACCGCTTCGGTGACTGGGCCGTACATGGGACTGCACGCGGTTTAATCATCGCCACGCGCAGCGCAAGGGTTACCGTGCCGATTGCTCTTCGAGGCGATGCATCGGCACGGTCAGTCGCACGCCGAGCAATTGCTTCAATCGTCGGTTGGAGACCCGTTTACCGCGGGGCACGGCGTTTGGCCGGGCGGGCTCGGCCCACTCCACCGCGTCGATTCCCCGTACTGCCGCGATGCGTCGGTACATCTGTCGCCGTGGCGTGTGGTCGTCGTCGACCACATGCACCACGCCAGACAGTGACGGCGGCGCCGCCATCGCCGCCAACACCGCCGACACCGCATCGTCGCGATGGATCAGGTTGGTGGGGGCCATGCCATCGCCCGGCAGCGGGCCTTCGCGCCTGCGACGGTAGAGCCGATCCAGCGCGCGGTCGGGGCCGTACAGACCGCCCAGACGCAGCACCAACCATGGGATGCCGCGGGCGGAGGCATGGTCGATGACCACTTGCTCGGCCCGTCGCTGCACGATGCCGCGCTCGCTGGTCGGCCACACGTCGCAGCGTTCGTCGAGCCAGGCATCGCGGTCGGGGAGGGCCGAGGTCGAGCCCACCCACACCAGTCGTCGCAGTGTGCCCGAGGGCCATCGATCGAGCAGGCGTCGGGTGCCCTCGACGTACAGCGCGTGGCGGTCTTGGGTGCGCCCTGGCGCGTAGCACATCACCGCTGCGGTGGCGGAGCCGAGGCCTTGCGGCTGGAGGTCGGCATCGCCGACATCCAGCGAGAGCATTCGAACGCCAGGCGGGGTGGGCCCGTCCCGCCATTGTCCCGTGCGGGTGGACGCGATGACCGAGG
This sequence comes from Deltaproteobacteria bacterium, assembly GCA_022601155.1. GTDB lineage: Bacteria > Myxococcota_A > Polyangia > Nannocystales > Nannocystaceae > Paraliomyxa. The sequence goes on from JAHZJA010000309.1 coordinate 3,861, forward strand.
CCGGAGCGGCGTGGGCCACGGCACTGCCGAGGTAGCCCGCGCCGATCACCGCCCAGGTAGGCGGAGCGTCGTCGGTGGTGCTCATCGGCGGCCCGGCTTCACTGGGGTTTGGGGGCCGCGAGCACGTCGTCGAGCATCGCGCCCACCGTCGAGCCGCTCAGCTGCGGAGAGGTGGCGATGATCGTGCCGTTTTCGTCCAGCAGCACCGCGTACGGGATGCCGTAGATTCCAAACAGTCCGCTGGCGGTCGCGAAGTCCATGTGCCCGTTGCGCCACGGCATCGGGAACCGGTCCTTGCGGAACTCGACGACCTCTTCGGTGCCCTTGTCGACGGAGATGCTCAGGATGTCGAACTGTCGGTCGCCTCGCTTGGTCTTGCGCTTGGTCTTGTACTGGTCGTAGGCGGCGTGCAGCTCGTCCATCTCGGCGATGCATGGCTTGCACCACGTCGCCCATACATCGACCAGCATCACCTTACCGGTCAGGCTCTCGTTGTTGATCGTCGTGGCCTTGGCCCCCGGGCGCGACTCGATGCTCTCGATCTCGAAGGCGGGCATCGTGCCGCCCTTCTTCACGGCGCGGTCTGGGTCCATCTGCTTGGCGATGAAGAAGTACGGGGTGGTGGAAAACCGCTGGTTCTGCAGCCGATCGAAGGCGTCGCGGATGCCCGCGGTGTCGCCCTTGGTGCTGGCTTGGTCCAGCCGGCCAAAGAGGATCTGCGCGGCGACCATCGGGGGTAGCTCCTCGTCGAGCATCGTGTCCAGGCGTTGGCGATCACCCGCGTCATCGGAGAGCTTCACTGCGGTGACGAGCGCGTCGGAGAACATCTCCCAGCCGGGGTGGGTGGCCGACAGCTCGCCGATGAGCTCCTTGGCACGGGCACGGTCGCTGTCGGAGGCTTGGTCGGCCTCGTAGGGGCCGAGGCCGAAATAGGCGGCCAGAGCCATTTGCCGCACGTTGGGGTCGCTCTCGCCCTCGAGCACCTGCACCAACTCGGCGCGGGCGGGGCTCCAGTCGTACCCCTCATAGAGCGCCTGTGCCTCCTGCCGATTGCCCGGCTTGTGCTCGGTCAGCAGGTCGCGGAAGCCCTGCTGAAGCTCATCGGCGCGGTCGTCCAGGGCGACGAGTCGAGCCGAGGCCCCGCTGGGATCGGCAAAGGTCAGCGAACGCTGCGCGTCGGAGGGCGGGAGCTGGGACGGGTCGACGGTGACCCGAGTGCGACCCGATGCCGTGGCCAGGATCGTGCGGTAGTCACCGCCACCGTCGTACTCGACGGTGGACGAGCCCGGGGCGTTGGTCGAGCGACCTCCCGCGTGGCCGGAGATCTGAACCCAGATCTGAGGGGCGTCGGTCTCGACGTCGACGCTGTAGATCCCATCCTCACCTTTTTCGAGGGACTTGCGCTCGGGAGGAGCCTTGTCCGGGGCGCCGGTCCACACCAGCGCATTGATCGCCTCGATCGGCTCGGTGCGCTCGTACGTGCCCAGCTTGATGTCGACGCGAAGCGGCTTCGGTCCCAGGACGACGGCGAGCTTCGTCTGTGCGTGGTCGATGCCCGTGATCTCGAGCCGGGCCAGTCCTTGACGCTCGGCCGACAACGAGAACGCACCGTCGGGACCGACGAGGGTCTCGATCGCGTCGTCGTCCTCGCCGCCCAGCACACGGACGTGGGCCACCTTCAGCGGTGCGCCATCGTGCCCCACGACGGTGCCTTCGATCGTGCTGATGGCCGGGGCGGGGGTCGAGGGGATCGCCGTCTGGGGCGTTGTCGTCGGTTCCGGATCGCCCTTGGAACACGAGGTCGAGAGGATGACGGCGAGTAGCAGCAGGGAATGGCGCATGACGTGGACTCCGTCGCGGCCAGGCCGGTCGCGAGGCACCAATGCTACGCGATACGAGGCCGGCTCGGTCGTGGTGTCGCTGCTTCGTGCCGCGGACGCCCTGGCACTGTTGTTCTGGTGCGGGGCCTCGGGTGATGCGCCGTCCTGGCGCCGATCCGTTCGCGATCGATCAAGACGAGGGCGCTGTCGGCTGCGGGCCGCTATCGTCCGTCGGTGGGGTCTCGCGCCCCGACAGCAGCACCAGGCCCACGAACGCGAACGCCAACCCCAGTGCCTTGCGCCCGCTCAGTCCCTCACTGAACGCGACCAGCCCGATGGGCAGCAGGACCACAGCGACGGCGGCATTGGAGTACAGCGCAGCCACGCCGATGTCCCAGCCGGCCCGGTACGCGAGCAGGAATCCCAGCTCCAGCAACACCACCGTCACGCCCAGGATGGCGCTGGCTGGTCCGAGCTTGCGCAGGGCAGGGCCCAGGCTCTCGCCGCCACCGAGCCACGGCCAAAGCAGCGCAGAGACGATCAACGCCACGGCATACGTGACCATCAGCGAGGCGGCCGGGCTGGCATCGGGGCGGATGGCCTTTTGGCACAGGTGGTATCCGATGTTGGCGACGATGGTCAGCCCGATGGCGAGTGCGTACAGCGGCATGGGATCCGTTCCACCGCGTACTCTAGACCACAACCGAGCGCGTCGAGCCTTCAGCGGGCCGACCCGGCGCCCGCGGGGTCGATCCCCAGCCGCCGCAGGACCTCGTCGGCGATGGCGATCGATGAGGTCAGCCCCGGGCTCTCGATGCCGAACAGGTTGCACAGGCCGGGGATGCCGTGGTCTCGCGGACCGTCGATGCGAAAGTCGGCGGCGGGCTGGCCCGGCCCCACGATCTTGGCTCGAATGCCGGCGTAGGCGGGCTGGAGCATCGACACGTCGACCTGCGGCCAGTAGCGCGCTGCCGCCTGGGCAAAGTGTCGAGCCCGCCCGGGATCGACGGTGTAGTCGATGTGATCGACCCACTGCTGATCCGGGCCCAGACGAACACCGCCCCCTATGTCGAGGGTGACGTGGATGCCCAGGCTGTGGGTGTCGGGAACGGGGTAGACCAGGTGCGACAGCGCAGGCCGACCCGCCACGGAGAAGTAGCTGCCCTTGAGCAGATGGGAGGTGGGGATGTGGTCGGGGGACAGGCCCGCGATCGACTGCGCCACGGCGGTCGCCCCGAGGCCCGCGGCATTGACCAGCAGCTGGCAGCGGACGGTGGTCGAGCCCGCGTGGACATCGTTACCGTCCTCGCGCGGAACGTCGGACTCCAACGGGGTGGCCAGGGCGAGCGAGGCGCCCAGGTCGTGGGCCTCGGACCACAACGCACGCAGGAGCCCCTCGCTGTCTACGATGGCCGTGGAGGGGGACCACAGCCCGGCCACGGCCACCACTCGGGGCTCGATCGCGGTGATGTCGTGGGCATCGAGCGGGCGCAGATCGTCGACGCCGTTGTCGTGGGCACGCGCGCGCAGGGCAGCCAAGGTGGCGCGCTGGGCCTCATCGGTGGCGACGACCAGCTTGCCGATCGGGCGATACCCCACGCCCCGGGAGGCGCAGTAGCGCGCGAGGGCATGGCGGCCCTCTACGCAGAGCCGGGCCTTGAGGCTCCCGGGCGGGTAGTACAGGCCCGCATGCACCACCTCGCTGTTGCGAGAGGAACCGTGCTGCCCCATCCCCCGTTCGCGCTCGATCAAGACCACTTCGCGCCCAGCTCGGGCCAGGGCGCGGGCCACCGCCACACCCACCACTCCGGCGCCGACCACCAGCGCCTGCACCCGCTCGGGCATCACCGCCATCATAACCGTGCGAGTGGGACCCGGCCGCGTGGTACAAACCACACCGGGACACTCGCTAGTTGGAAACGCCGACGCCGGATCCCGAGATGACCGTCCAGACGGTCGACACGCTCGGACACGCCATCGACGGGGCCCTGCACTGGGATGCCATCGAGGAGCATCGTGCGCTGGCCCAGATCGAGCAGAAGATGTTCGCGCGCGCGCGCGATCCGGTGCGCCTGTCTCGGTATCTGCTGCTGCGCCCCCTCGGCTCGGGCGGCACGGGGGTGGTCTACGACGGCTACGATCCCGAGCTGGCGCGGCGGGTGGCGGTCAAGGTGTTGCGAGCGGGCCGCAAGAACCTCGAGTCGGTGGTGCGGGCCCGCGCCCGGTTCGTTCGCGAGGCGCAATCGATCGCTCGGCTGTCGCATCCCAACGTGATCGCCGTCCACGACGTGGGGACCTATGCCCCCGAGGACCTCAGTCGCGAGGCCCGTCAGGGGCTCGAGCACGGCAGCGACGACGCGGGCGTGTTCATCGTGATGGAGCTGGTCGACGGCCATGACGCCAGCACGTGGCTCGAGCGTGAGCGCCGGGGTTGGCGTGAGGTCCTCGATGTGTTCCTGGCGGCCGGGCAGGGCCTGGCCGCGGCCCATGCCGCAGGAATCGTCCACCGCGATTTCAAGCCGGGTAACGTCCTCGTGGGTGAGGACGGCCGGGTCAAGGTGGTGGACTTCGGGCTGGCCGTGACCTATGGCGGCAGCGTGTCCGAGTCGCCGACCGGTGACGTCGACACCCTCACCCCGGTGCCCTCGGAGTTGGCCAGCCTGACCAGCTCCAGCGCGGGTGAGGACGAGCCGCCGCTCGACAAGCTCACCCGGACGGGCACCCTGCTGGGAACTCCCGCGTACATGGCTCCCGAGCAGCACCGGGGCGAGCCTGCCGATCAAAAAGCCGATCAGTTCGCGTTTTGTGCCTCGCTGTATCGTGGGCTCTACGGCCGGCACGCGTTCGCTGGGCGTCAGGTCGAGGCGCTGTTCGCCAGCAAGATCGAGGGCAAGGTCCGTCCTCCGCCCGACGACTCGCGTGTGCCCGCGTGGGTCCATCGGGTGGTGATGCGGGGCCTGGCGACCGAAGCGGACGATCGGTTCGCGAGCATGGAGGAGCTGCTGCGCATGCTTCGGGCCGACCCGGCGCTGCGCTGGCGCCGTGCGGCTCGGCTGGTGGCCATTCCGCTGGCGGTAGGCGCACTGGGCTACGCGGGCTTCGTGGCGACCCGCCCCGGTCGCGTGGTGGTGAGCACGGGGGCCGCAGGTCGGCCCGTGCCTGGCGTGCAGGTCTACGTGGACGAGCACGAGCTGCCGGGCGGACGTGGTGAGGTGGCGGCGGGGCTGCACCGCGTGCGAGCGGTCGCGCCCGCGTACCAGCCCGTGGAGACGGTGGTCGACGTCAGTCGCGGGGGCGTGCACGAGGTCGCGCTCGAGCTTCAGCACGAGCAGGGCGTGTTCGATCTCGAGCTGGAGCCGGGGGGGGGCCGGGTGCTGGTCGACGGGGTCGACTACGGCTCTCGACTGACCAACCTGCGGGTCGACACCGGTCCCCACGAGATCGTCGCGCGGCACGTGGGCTATGTGGACGAGCGACTGTCGTGGGACGCGGTCGCAGGGGAGACCAAGCGCGGGTTCGTGGCGCTGCGCAAGGCGCTGGCCTGGTCGCGGCCGGCCTCGGGAACGTTCCTGTTCAATACCTGGCTGGGCGACATCAACGGCGATGGGCTCGACGATCTGGTCGCGCGGCGGTTCACCACACTGACCGCGTACGATCCGTGGAACGACCGCGAGCGTTGGCGCATCGTGCTGGGCCTCAGCCCGTTTTTTCGTACGTGTGATGTCGACGGCGACGGAACCCTCGACGTGGTGACCCTGCGCGCGGAGAAGACGGGCGTGGCGCTTCAGGCCTACTCGGGCCGAACGCAGCAACGCCGGCCCGACCCGAGCTGGTCGGTGCCCTTGCCTTCGGTCGCGTTCGATACGGAGCTGGAGCACCCGCCCGGAGACCTCACCTGCATCCCGCGGGCTGGCGGGGGTGATGATCTGGGGGTGGTCCTGACCTCGGGTCGAGTGATGCGAGCGGCGGGTGGCGACGGCTCGATCATGTGGTCGCAGATGCAGGACGAGCCTGCGGTCCACGTGCTGATGCTGGAGCCGGGCTCCGCACAGCCGAGCCTCGTGGCGGTGGGACAGCGCGGTGTTCGTGCCCATGCAGCAGACGACGGGCATCTGTTGTGGTCTCAGCCGCTTCAGGTGGCGCGCATGGATGCCTCGGGCGAGATCGCTCCACAGTGGCACACGGCCAGCGAACGCATCCACAACGAAGGCCAAGCCTGGGCGGTCGCGGCCGACATCGGGTTCGAGCGCGAGGATGTCTTGGTGCAGGCCGCCGGCGAGGGGGCATCGCCGTACGCCCTGGTGGCGCTGTCGGGCATCGACGGCCACGAGCTGTGGCGAGCGGACAGCGCTCACATGGTCAACCTCGCGGCCGGCCGACTGGGTGATGCCGATGGCGACGGCGGGTTGGACGTGTTGCTGCCGCGTGGAGAAGGCCCCGACACCATCAACCTGGTCTCGGGTCGGAGCGGTCGGACCTTGTGGTCACGACCGGCGGTTCGGTTGGCCCGGATGCTCGCGACCGCCCCCGAGCTGTTGGTGGTGGAGATCGATGGCAATGCCGTCGTGCTGGTCGACGGCGCGACCGGGAGGCAGGTCGCCAACACCCAGGTACCGTCGCCGCTGATGGCGACGGCGGCGGTCTACGACTGGGATGGTGATGCACGCCTCGATGTCTTACTGGGCACGCGTGATGGCGTGCTGTGGGCATTCGATACCCGGCTGCGTCGGCTGGGGACGGTACCGCTGACGATCCCGCTCAGTAGGATCTCGGCCGATCGTGACGCCAACCACGACGGCTTTGCGGACATCTTGCTGCAGGCACGTGGCCCCGCGGTGTTGGTGGGCCCCAAGGTTCGCTGGGAGCGACGTCCGCTCGATGCGATTCGGGCCACCCCGGTGGTGGCCGATCTCGATGGTGACCGGCAGCCCGAGGTGGCGCTGTTCGGCACGCTGGCCAGCAGCAATCGGCTCGAGATCCTCGATGCCCGCACCGGGTTGGTGGAGGCCTCCAGCACCGCGTCGGAGACCCCCATCGTGATTCGTCCCCCGGCCGTGATTCGGGCCGCGCAAGGGGCGGACTTGCTCGCGGTCGGAGGCGGGATCAAGCGGTACTCGGGTCGGGATGCTTCGCTGCTGGGTTCGTTCGCCACGCGCACGGCCTACGCCAGTCCGACGGTGGCCGACCTCGATGGCGATGGTCGTGACGAGATCCTCATGGTCAGCTGGCAGGACCCGGGGGTCCTGTACGTCATCGACGTGGAGACGCTCGAAGCTCGGTGGAGCCGCGAGCTCGGTCCCACCGGGTCGTTCGATGCACCCTACGTCGGCGACGTCGACAAGGACGGCGAGCTCGATCTGTTGATCGCCACACTGGGGGGGAAGGTGCTGTGCTTGTCCCGTGATGGCACCCCCAAGTGGGAGGCCGAGATTGGCGGTCGGCTCAACCATCGTCCGACGGTGGCCGACCTCGACGCCGATGGCACCCAGGAGGTGATGGTGGCGCCCCAAGACGACACCGACCCACTGGTGGTGCTGCGGGGTACAGATGGCGTGGAGATTGCGCGGTGGCCTGGGGTCGCCAGTCGCCGGACGCGTCCGCTGGCCAGCGATCTCGATGGCGACGGGCGACCCGAGATCTTGACGTCCAGCGAGGACCGCGGCCTCATCAGCCTCGCGGGGGACGGGAGCATTCGCTGGCGCTACGGTTTCGCGGATGCGGACGGCTTGCAGCCGGCCGGGACCGCATCGCCCGTGCTGGCCGATCTCGACCGTGACGGGCGTCCGGAGCTCATCGCGGGCTTCGAGGACGGCTCCCTTCATGTCGTCGACGCCCGCGATGGGACCCTGGTGTGGCGGTTCAGTATCGGCCGCGAGGAGATCGAGGCCTCGCCCGCCGTGGCCGATGTCGACGGCGACGGCGATCTCGAGGTGGTCATCGCCGGGCATGACCGGCAGCTGCTGTGCCTGGATCACCGCCCCGGTGGCGGCTAGGAGTACCTAGCGCCATGGTTTGATCCGCCGCGCTCCCCTGCTATTTTGCGGGCCGGGAAGAGGGAGCGACCACCACGTGGATCCGGATATCGAGCTGTTGGACGCATGGAGGTCGGGGGACAACTCTGCGGGCTCCAAATTGCTGCGGCGGCACTTCCGAACGCTCTTTCGGTTCTTCCGCAGCAAGGTCACCCAAGGGGTCGAGGATCTGGTTCAGCAGACGATGCTCGCCTGCGCCGAGGGAGCCCACCGGTTTCGCGGTGACTCCAGCTTCAAGACCTACCTGCTGGCCATCGCGCGCACCCAGCTGCTGATGCACCTGCGCAAGTACTCGCGCAAGGGCAAGCAGCTCGATCAGCTCGAGTCGTCCATCGCCGACGTGCTCGGCTCGCCGTCGGTGGTGGTCGCGGGCAAAGACGAGCAGAAGCTCGTGCTCACGGCGTTGCGCCACATCCCCATCGATCTGCAGATCGCAGTGGAGCTGCACTACTGGGAAGAGATGCGGATCGACGACATCGCCGTCGTCATCGGCGTGCCCTCGGGTACGGTCAAGAGCCGCCTCAATCGAGCGCGACGGCTGGTCCGGGAGTGGATCCTCAAGGCCGAGGCCTACCCGGCCGCGCTGCGGGAGACGACCGCGGGCGACGTGGAGAACTGGGCCCGCTCGCTGCGCGAGAAGCTGCTCGAAGACAAGGCCGACGACGCCGAGGGCTGAGACGGGCGGGGGCCTGTGTCACACGCGGCCGCGTGCCCGGCCGCTCGCTCGTCACATCGGAAGGGCGCACACCCCGACGTCTTCGTATCCGGGCAGCGGCACCTCGTCGCGGCTCTCGTACCAAGACTGACAGGTCTGCCCGTCGGGCGCGCCCGTGCACTGGGCATCGCCGGCCGGGTCGGTGATGTCGCAGACCTCGGCGCAGCAGCCCGCGGAGCCCGTGCAATCGGGGGTCGCAGCTACGCCGAAGCAGATGAGGCCGGGATTGCAGACGTTGATGAACTCGCAAGGGTCGCCGTGGGCACCCATATCCCCAGAAGCATCGGGAGCGCAGACCCATGAACTCGAGACCGGGTAGCACGCCTGGTCTTGCGGACAGTCTTGTTGGAGTGGGTCACACACGGGCAGGCACCACATGACGGCGCTGCCGCCATCGATGGAGCACTGGGTGTCAGGGTCTTCGCACACGGGGTTGCCCCGCGTTCCGGTGCACATCCCCACGCAGGTGCCGGTGTTGGTCTTGGGATCGACGTCCCAGCACACGGAGCCCAACTCGCAGTCGTCCACGCCGCTGGTGTCAGAGCCTTCGACCATGCAGGGATCCCCGGGCTCGCCGGGGTTGTCGGCAATGGGGGAGCAGCGTGTGGCGTTCCATGCTCCGCCGCCGTCGTCGGCCCACGGCATGCATTTTTGGCCCTCGGGGCAGTCCTGAGTGAACAGATCGCACACGAACCCGCCCTGTCCACCGTCGTGCTCGGGGACGAACCCGCCGCTGTCGGTACTGGGATCCAGCGTGGTCCCGAGCGCGCTGGTGCCAGGGAGCATCGTGGTGTCTGCCCGACCCCCGGTGTCGGTGGTGGTCACCGAACCGGTCGATGCGTCGTGGGTGGTGTTCTCCGCGTCCGCGGAGGTGTTGGTCTGAGCGGGCTGGACCGCTCCGCATCCACCGAGCGCGAGTGCCACGGACATGACTGCCGTGCGATGGTGGTCCTCGAGCATGTGCAACCCAACCTGTGGTGGGCACTGTGCGCCCACGTTCACTGTGGGCTGAAAGGAACGAGCGCACAACGGGCTGCACCATGTCGACGATCGACGTCCGCGAAATGGTGTTCCTCGACGGACTTATGGTGGGGTGCACGTGGCTCGTACCGACTGTCTCGGGGCCTACCTGTCGGCATGGCATCGGCGTACGGGCGAGTCGAGCCCAGGTCGGCCTCGGCTCGTGTGGTGGCGCAGCTGTGGCCCGGGGCCTCGAACGTGTCGTCAGCCCGCGCGACGAAGCCGAGGGCTCGGGGGTCCTTGTCGCGCGCACGTGCGCGTGGACGCGCTGACGGCGTGGAGTGACGAGTACGACACCGTCATGACCGATGAGGGGTTCGGGCCGTCGGTCATCGGCTACGCATCCGGGGCTCGATGTCCGTGTCCCATCGACGCGATCTTCATCGCAATCTCATCGGCGTCGTCGTCGGCCACGGCGCGCCGGGCCACCGCCCGGAGCAGCAGCGCCCCCCCGCCGATCATGATCGCAGGCACCACGTAGATCAGCACGGGTAGCGGTCCCACGCTGAGCGCCAGCCAGGTCTGGCCATCTTGGATGGCGACGGGTGCACAAAACAGCCACGCATCGTAAAGCCCGTGCATCGCCACCGCAATAGCGAGCCCGCCCCACCACCCCGGGCCACGGCCATCGAAACGGCGACGGGCGGCGAAGTACCCCGCCAGCCCCCCCCAGATGGCGTGACCGGGCACCGCGAGGATCGCTCGTCCGATGTACACGGTGAAATATTGCGACAGGCTGTGCGGGAGCAGCAGCAGGTAGGCGACGTTCTCCACCAGCGCAAAGCCGAGGCCAGCGCGGGCTCCGTAGACGATGCCGTCCATGCGCTCGTCGAACTCGGGACGCCGCCATGCCATCAGGTACACCGACGCGAGCTTGGCCGCTTCCTCGGGCAGCGCCGCGATCACGAACGACATGTACAGCGCGCCGCTGTACCCGACACCGGGCCCCATGAGCTTGAGCAGCTCGCCCACCAAGATGACCGGCAGCGCCGAGATCGATCCGGCCAGAGCCACACGACGGAGCGTGGATCGTGGCTCGGGCCGCTTGGCGTCCATGCGATCGATGACCGCCATGGCGATGAGCGCGGGGGCAGCCCCCAGTATGACGAGCTCGATCTCCTCCATCGCAGCGACGGTTCCGAGGATACGTTGGTGGCCTGCACCGGGGCGAGAAAACGGGGCCTAGTGGCTCCGCACGGCGATTTTGACGGGGTGGAGCGCCGCGAGCGGAGTCGCAGGCAAGGTGCGAGGCCGCGGATGTCTGGGGCCGAGCCCCGGGGAGCGACAACCTAGGCCATGGGGGCGGGGGCGGTGGTGCAAGTCTCGAAGGTCCCGGTGTCGAGGTATTCGAGCCGTGATCGGTCGGATGCCACGGCTATTGGGGGTGGGTGGCTTCTCCGCGTGCCGGCCATGGGCCCCTCGGGGGTTGCGTCTGTCGGTAATCGTGTCGCACTCGACCTGGTCGGTGGGGCTGGTGCCTGTGGTCGTGGGGAAAGCAAAGCGGCAGCGCCGACTCGAGTTGGAGGGCCTGCTCTAGCTGCGTGCGCACAGCCGTTGGCGCCACTGGTGGAGGGCGGCCACGTGGCCCGGTGTGGTCCGACAACACCCGCCCACGATGCGAGCTCCGGCTCCATGCCAGCGCTGTGCAAGCGCGACCATCTGGGCCGGGGTGGTCCGTGAGCCGCACCACTGGCCGTCTTCGTAGCGCTCCCCCGCGTTGGGGTAGACGACGATGGGTCGATCGGTGACCGCACGCAGGCGAGTCACCAGTGGCTCCACGTACCGAGGGGCGGTGCAGTTGATTCCCACCGCGACCACCGAAGGCACCGCGGCGATGGCCGCCGCACACGCCTCGATCGGCTCGCCGTGCCCCACATGGGCACCGTCGCGGCAGCAAAACGCGATCCAGGCCGGTACGGGGACGTCCGTGAGCACGCGAGCCAGGCACTGGGCCTCACGCAGGCATGGGATCGTCTCGCACGCGACGAGGTCTGCATGCGGAGCCACGATCTCCAGCCGTTCGCGGTGGTAGCGGGCCAGACCCGCGTCATCGATGGAGTACTCGCCGCGGTACTCGGAGCCATCGGCCAGGTAGGCCCCGTAGGCACCCAGCGAGGCGATGGCGAGGGGGCGTGGGCGGCCGGGTCGCGCCGCGGCGGCGCGATCACATGCCCGACGGGCCAACCCTACCGCCCGCTCGAGCAGGGCGCGGGCCTGGTCCGAAGACAGGCCCCGCGCGCGCAGTCCGGGGAGGCTTGCCTGATAGGTGGCCGCGATGGCGACATCGGCTCCGGCCCGCAGGTAGTCGTCGTGGACTTGCTCGATTGCGGCGGGCTCGTCGAGCAGGACCTTGGCCGACCACAGCGGATCATCCAGATCGTGACCGCGCGCCGTCAACTCGGTGGCCAGCCCACCATCGAGCAGCATCGTGGCGTCGTCGGCCAACAACGGGCCGAGCGGATCGAGGGTCATCGAAAACCGAGCTGCCCGGCGAGGGAGGGGTTGTGCGGTCCGACCCGCCAGATGTAGCGATCGAGCACGTAGTGGGTGGCCTGCGGCACGGTGAGCAGCGCGACGACGGCCGCCATGGCCAGCGACTGGGGGGCGAGGATGATGTCCCCGGATCCGAACAGGCTCGGGTGGTCGTGCCAGACCCAGCGATCCCACAGCGCTTCCTCGGCGGTCGCCAGCGCGACGAGCAGGCCGTAGTAGGCCCCCAGGACCAGGGCACCCGCGCAGCCTCGACGGCCCAGCGCCCCGCGTACTCGCTCGCGGCCGCCCGCCACCCAGACCAGTGCGAGGTAGGGCACCCCGTGCAGGAAGACGTTGGTGATCGTGAAGATGCGATCGTCGTCGAAGACCACGATGCCCAGGTGCCAGTTGATGGCCGGAATGAGCACCAACCAGGGGACCATGGGATGCCCCTGCCCGCGGTGTCGCAGCTGCAGTCGGCGTACGATGAACACGAGCCACACGGGGACTTGCGCGGCCAGGGCGACCGTACCCGCCCACGCGGGGAGCCCGGTGAGCAGGTCACCGGGCATGAACCACACGAAGCGCGTGGGCAGATGGGCGTGCCACCACAGCACCGGGCCGGCGGTCGAGGCCCAGATCGCCAGCTCGACGAGGCGGCGATCGGCGGAGCCCTCGGCACCCGCACGGACGTAGATGAGGGCGAACCCCACGTGCTGCTTGATGAAGTGGAAGATCGCCACGTAGGCCAGCACCGACCAGAACAACGCAGGCGATTCCAGGTGCAGCAGGAGGCCGATCCACGCGCAGGCCAAGGGCGTGACGATGAGGCGCCGACAGTGGAGCCGCCGTGCCACCGGGTCGAGATACGTGCGGTACAGCGACGCCCACACGTGCGCCACGTCGACCAGCAGGACGCCTGCGATCCACAGTCCCACGGGGGTATCGGAGGCCGGTCGCGGATCGAGCAGCCCCAGGGCGAGGGCCGCCACAGCTGCCGCGACGCCGGGGACGACGAACCACGTGAAGTCGTAGCGAAGCCGGCCGAGGATCGCGTGCGCAGCGGGGGCCGGGCTCACAGCATCACCTGCGACGGCGGGTGTCCCAGTCGCGTGAGTGCTCGCTCAGCCGCTCGCACGCCGCCACAAAACGCCTCCTCGAACAGGGGCAGTCCCGCGACATCCGAGGCACAGGGCTGGACCCGCCCCACCGCTGCCGCCGCGACCATCCGCTCTCGACCGAACAGCACCCCCGGAGCCGGCCGCACCATCGCGTGTCCCCAGCGCGTGATGTGCATGCGTCGGATGTCGCGCTCGATGCCCGGGTGCATGGCGTCGAGCTGACCGGTGACATGGGTGCACCAGTGGTCGAGCGATCCGGCGAGCAGCTGTTGCCTGCGCGCTCGCAACCCCGGCCCGTCGTCGGCGGGCAACGGCTGGTAGTAGGTGAGCACGGTGCTGTCGAGGGGGTTGGCGGTGAGCGGCTCGAGGTGCGTGGCGACCACGTAGCCGAGGTTGTCTGCACC
>JAHZJA010000310.1 GCA_022601155.1 Deltaproteobacteria bacterium
CGAGGGAGGCTGGGCCGGCCAGGGCTTCGTTCGCCTCGGCGCGGTGGCCAGCGACGCGGGTGACGACGACTGGGTGACCACCGATCTCAACGGCGATGGCTACCTCGACCTGGTGGTGACCGCCCACTACGACGGCACGGTGTTCGAGGTGCTCGGGTTTGGGGCAGACGCCCACTGGGATGTGTTCGTGGGAAGCACCTCGGGTTTCGCCCCGGCGCCCGACCCATGGGCGATCCCCAGTGGCGGCTGGGCGGGGCAAGGCTTCGTCCGTCTGTTCGCGTTCGCCAGCGATGCGGGCGACGACGACTGGACCACCACCGATCTCGACGGCGATGGCTATCCAGACCTGATCGTCACCGCCCACTACGACGGCACGAACTTCGAGGTCCTCGACCAGGGGGGCGCGCCACACTGGCGGGCGTACTTCGGCGCGCCCTAGCCTCGACTCTGGCGGTTTTCGAGGGCGTGGTTGGCGCGCGACAAGCTCGTGCATGGCGACGTGACGGCTCGCGGCTGCGAGGATGGCGTTCACGACTCGAAGATGGACGGGCGCTTTGACGGGGATCAGAGTGGAGACTGACGCCGGTCGATGGGGGCCGGTCCCCTCGGGCTCGCCGTTTCATGGCGCGTCCCCACGCGATCCGCTCACGCGCCGGGGCTCCACCGCCCCCGCCCCTGCACGGGCACGTCGACGCCGTAGGTCGGCCGCGCGTAGACACGCAGGAGCATGGATCGATTGGCTCGGGCGGCCGGGTCGCGGCCCCACGAGCATGCAGTTTCCACTTCCACGGTGCGGTCGGGCGCCTGGTCGGGGTGGTGCTATCGTGCAAACCGACTCATGACCCTCGAGCAACACGACGACGATCTCTGGACCAAGCGCGCGGATCTGTCATTTCTCGGGCTGCATGTGGGGACGCGCATGACGGTCGTCCGCCTGCCCTCTGGGGGGCTTTGGGTGCACTCGCCGATCGCGGTGACTCCACAGCTGCACGATGAGCTGCGCGAGCTGGGACCGGTGGCCCACGTCGTGGCTCCAAACCTCTACCACCATCTGTACGCAGGGCCGATGGTCGAGGCGTTCGAGGACGCGCGGCTCCATGCCCGCCCGAAGCTACGGACCAAGTGCAAGCAGCTGCGCATCGACGCCGACCTCACCGAAGAGTCCACGGACCAGTTCGAGGGCGTCTTGGATGCGGTGCATATCGCCGGCACGATGCTCGACGAGGTCGTCTTCGTGCATCGGCCCAGCCGGACCTTGATCTCCGCCGACCTCATCGAGAACTTCGAGACGTCGTCGCATTTTTTCACCCGCCAGTACCTCCGTGTCGGGGGGATCCACGGCAAGCCCGGGGTGAGCCGGCTGTTGCGGCCCATGATTCGCAAGCGTGGTCGCACCCGGGAGGCGATCGACCGGCTGATGACGCTGGACTTCGACCGCATCGTCGTCAGCCATGGGGACATCATGGAGGGCGCTGGGCCCGATGCCGTGCGCGACGCCTACGCGTGGATGCGCTGACCTGTCCTACGCTCTTACTCGTGGCGTCTTGCGGTGTCCCGCCTCGCGGCGAGGCTAGCGAAGCGCGTCGAACACCGCTCGCAGCGCGTCGAGCTGGGAACGCCCAAACTGTCGTGCCCGCTCGGGGTTCCATCCGTGGGGATGGGGCGTGTCGGCGGTGTCCTTGAACGGCTGCTCCAGGGTCATCGACAGGCACCCGAACTGCTGCCCTACCCAGTTGGACGCCATGGTCATGTTGGCCTCGCCCGGGCTGGCGACGTCGTAGCCATGGGTCGTCTGGAAATCGGGACTGACGGCCAGTAGCGCGTCGGTGTAGGCCTTTTGTCGAAGGGCATGCGACTGGTCCCAGGCGGGAATGCCCTCGGCCCCCGAGATGAAGTTGTACGGCAGTGCCTCGTCGCCGTGCACGTCGAGGAAGAAGTCGGCCCCGATCTGCTTCATGTGCTCGCGAACGAGCAACACCTCGGGGCTGCGCTCCATCGACGGGCTCTGCCACTCGCGGTTGAGGTTGGCCCCCGCCGCATTGTTGCGCAGGTGTCCGCGGGTCGAACCATCGGGGTTCATGTTGGGTACGACGTAGAACGTGGCGCGGGCTCGTAGCCATCGGGCCACCGCATCGTCCTCGTCGAGCAATCGCTCGACGAGCCCCTCGGCGAGCCACTGCGCCATGGACTCCCCGGGATGTTGTCGGGCGATGATCCAGATCGGGCGCCGCTGCTGGTCCGGCGTGCCGATGCGCAGCAGGTCGAGGTCGCGCCCGTCCACCGTGGCCCCCAGGCGCTGCAGGCTCACGCCGGGTTCGCACTGCGCCGCCGCGAGGAAGTCGGCGTGACGCTCCAGGGAGTAGGGGGCGAAGTAGGCGTAGTGGACCGCATCTGCCTCTGGGGTGTGGTCGATGGTGAGCACCTCGCCGTCCCAGTGGGCATCGACCCTGAACCACTCGTCTCGGTCGTAGGATGCACAGACGCGGTAGTCGACCCAGCCATCGGGATAGCTGACCTTGGCCGCGTTGAGGATGCGCAGTCGCAGCGCCGTGTCTCGGGCGCCGCTGACCCGGAAGTGGAACCATTGGAAGTGATCTTCGCCTGCGTCGGGGCGGATCTCGAGCTGCACATCGTCGGCCCGCTGCGCGTCGAGGACCACGATGTTTCCGGAATCGAACGCGCTGCTGATGTGCATGTTGCCGCGACGCTAGCAGGCGCCGTTGCTCATCGCCAAGGGTGCCTGTGGGAGTGCCGTGGAAGGGTCCTGGTGCTGGGTACCCTCGCGGCTGGGGCGTCCCAATACGAGCGGCATCGCGCGCGGACGGACCGCCCGCGGAGGAATAATTCGCTGTGCGGCTAAAATACGACTTGAATATTCGTGTATTAAGAACCAAGGTTTTCGGCAATGTCGAAGGAGCTTCTTCAAGCGAATCTTGATCTGATTTCCGAGCGCGATCCCGAGCTGATCGGGGGGTTCTACACGCTGCTGTTCGAGCGCTTTCCGCAGGCCCGCGCCCTGTTTGGGCGCAACTCCCAGGCCGAGCAGCAGAAGATGCTGACCGAGGCGCTCGTGATGCTGGTGTCGCACCTCGACGACGAGGCCTTCGTGGTGGAGACGATGACGGGCGTCGGGCGCAAGCATGTCGACTACGGCGTCGAGGACCATATGTACGGCTGGGTCGGCGAGTGTCTGGTCGCCACGTTCGCGCGGGTCAGCGGTGACGACTGGAACGATGAACTCGCGGGCGCGTGGACCAACGTGGTGGAGACGATCAGCGCGATCGCCATCCGCAGCGCGCAGCAAGAGCGCGCCAGCCGGGTCGCTTCGTGACGGAGTCGTTGCACCGCATCGATCCCGACCCGGCGCCCAGCGTGAGCCATGTTGGGCGTGGCCATGGTATGGCCCGGTGGATGCCATGCAGCTGACACGTCGCACGGACTACGCGCTGCGTCTGCTGAGCCTGCTCGCGGTCGACGACGACGCGCCCGTGTCGGTGACCGAAGCGGCGGACCGGCTCGAGATCTCGTCCGGCCACCTCGCCAAGGTGGCCCACAGCCTGGTCCAGGCCGGCTGGGTGCAGAGCGTTCGGGGCCGCAGTGGTGGGCTGTTGCTCGCCGAAGGGGCGGGGGATGTTCGCCTGTCGACGGTGTTCGAGCACCTCGAACCCCAAGCGCTGGTGGAGTGCTTCGATCCGGAGGGGGGGGGCTGTGTCCTGACCCCGGCCTGCCGTCTCAAAGGTGTGTTGTTCGAGGCCCGTGCCGCGTTCATCGACGTGTTGAAGGACTACACCCTGCGGGACCTGGTGACCCGGCGAAAGGCAGCGCTGCTCCGCATCGTCGGACCCGCCGATCATCGTCGGGCCCGGTCGAGCGGCGGGTGACAGGGCGGCTGCCTGCGCGAGGCTCGACCGTCCCCAACCGACGACGTACTGCCGTCCGTTGGGGAGGCCTCCGCGAGCGCTGCCGGGGCCGCTACTCGAAGCAGATGATGTAGATCCCGTTGTACGAGTCCATCACGAGGTAGCCGTCGTCGTCGCCGTCGCCATTGGTGTCGATGCCGGCTTCGTTCCACAGGTGATTGGGGCTGTCGTCGAACGAAGAGTCGATGCCCATCTGGTCGAGCACGTCGTCGAGGCACGCCGCATGGTGGCGACACACGCCCTGGTTCTCGTTGATCTCTCCGCCCACCGCGATGTCGCAGTTGCGCGCGGCACACAGCAGCTTGCCGACGTCGCCGACCTCCATCTCGCAGATCGACTCGATCTGATCGATCTGGTCCTGCGTCACGTTGTTGGGGACCAACACGTCCGCGCACGCGCAAACGGCCCAGCTCGTGAATCCACCCCCCGCGTTGCGGTGGCACCACAGCCACTCCGCCGACTCTTGGGAGGTCCCTCCGGCTGGCAAACAGTTGGCCGGAAGCGTGGTGTTGCCGGGACAGTTGTTGACGTTGGCGACCGTCGCTTGGGTGTCGGGCGCCTGGGTCAGTCCGTTGGGCGCACCACCGGGGGCGCCATCGGCTGCACAGCTGCCCGCACCAGACCCCGAGCCAGATCCCGCGCCGCAGTTGCTGGTGGGTGGTGGCGTTGGGCAGTCCTCGCAGCTCTGGCTTCCGCCCGCGCCAGACGGCAGCTCACACACCTCACCACCACCGCCGAGGTCGTCGACGATCACGCGATCGTCTTCGTCCTCCAACGCGCGTTCCCGTTCATCGCAGCCAAAGCCCAGCGCGATGGCGCCCAGGCCCATGGCGATGACAAGCGTTCGAAGGTGTCCATCCATCGTTCGGTTCATGGCAGTCGTTCCCTGTTCGAAGAGCGCCACGCAAGGCGCCTCGAGGGGAAGTTGCCGCTGCCGTCGAGACGGATGCACGAAAAACACGTGGTGGAACTGCAGGGCCGACACGCGGCTGCGGCGCGGGGGCCTGGGAGCACCTGCGCCAGTCCATCGAGTCGGTCGCCGCCGGGCGGGTGCGCGCCGCAGTCGATCGACCGCAGGCACGGAGCTCAGTCGCACAGCTCCACCACGGCGGCCCTGGGCCGGGCCGGGCCGCAGTCGATCGATCGCAGGTACGCAGCTCAGCCGCACTGCTCCACCACGGCGGCCCTGGGCCGGGCCGTGCCGCAGTCGATCGACCGCAGGCACGCAGCTGTGGCACGGGCCTCGGTCACGGCGGCCTTGGCGGGTGCGTGCCGTGGTCAACCGACCGCGAGCACGCAGCTGTGGCACGGCGGCCCTGGCCGAGGCGTGCCGCAGTCAATCGACCGCAAGGCACGGACCTCAGCCAAGGAAGACCGTGGCGCCGCCGGGTCAAGCGCCGCAGACCGCCACTTTATCGTGGCAGCAATCGCCGTAGTTGGCACACGCCGGGTCGCACCAGCAGCTGCCCGCGTTCGTGCCACAGTGGCCCGCGCACGAGGGCCCGGTGGGCGGCGGAGTACCGCCACCGCCCATGGTGCAGTACGAGCCGCTGACGGCTTCCCATCCGCCCGACTCACAGGTGAACCAGGTGTTGCCGCCGCCGCAGACCTCTACGTTGCACTCGGTATGCTCGACGGGGATCGAGGTGCCGTCGAGGTGGGAGCCCCAGGGGCACGAGCATGCGCCCGAGCCACACTGCAGGCCCGTCTGCTGCCACGCGTTGGCGGTGCTGCACTCCCACACGTTGCCGTCCAGGCCGCAAACCCGCATGCCGCAGTAGGTCGCGCTGGCGGGGATGTCGTCGCCGTTGTGATACTTGCCGCCACCGCAGCTGCAATCGGTATTGGCTCCGTTGGGCTGGTTGCACGCATCGGGAGCACCCGCGGCCGCGGCGAAGCAACCGTTGGCGCACACTTCCTTGACGACCATCGCCCCGTCGTCACACGTGTACAAGATGTTCGGATCGCCACCGACCCCATTGCCCCCGCACCACAGCCCACCCTCGGGCGAGCAGGCGGTCGGCTGGATCCCATCGTCGACGTACCAAAAGTCGAACCCGCCGAGGTTCTGGTAGAGCTGCAGTGTGTGGGTTCGGTACTTGTTCTTCGAGGTATGCCAGCCCCCCGTGCCCCAGCCCCAACCGTTGTAGTTGTGAGCCAGAAATCCCAGCCACAGCTCGAAGTCGGGGTCGCCGTCGATCGGGCGAATGCCGTTGATCCAGGCGTACATGTCATCGAAGCTGGCGAAGAACGGGGTCACGCCCGAGTGCCATGCCTTCCACAGGACGAAGTCGACCGAGGCCTGGATGTTGCCGTCGAGCGTGGTCACATCACGGGTGACGGGTGCGTTCAGCGGCCACTTGCCCGTAAACAACCAGTGATCGCGGGTCTGGGTCTGGGTGCCCTCGTCGAACTGGAACATGCCCAGCCCGCCTTGCGCACAGGTCCCGTCCCAGGCGCCCGCGAGGATTGCTCCGCCGTTGCAGGCCGCGGCCGTGTACTCACCCAGGCACTTGGTGCTCGTGTACTCGTCGTAGCAGTGAGACAGCCCGGTCTCGGCGCTGGCGATCCCGGCGAACAAGATCGGGTTGTCGATGACGGCGTGGGCATCGTGGGCCGCCTTGATCGCATTGGCGCGCGCCACGATCTGGGTTTGAGACAGGCGGGGGTCGTCGCCCTCGTCCTGGTCTTCGGCGTCGACGATGTCTTCGAGCTCGTCGCGGCCGTCGGTCTGAACTTCACAGGCAACGATGGCCAGCCCCAGGCCAGCGGCGAGACAGATTCGGATCGGGATATCGAGGTTCACGGATATTCTCGGGTAGGAATTGAGGTGGAGCCGCGCGGAGGTAACGTCGCGACCAATGTCGACGCCCACACCCAC
>JAHZJA010000311.1 GCA_022601155.1 Deltaproteobacteria bacterium
GCCATCATTGCGTCCGCTTGCTGCACGGGGGACGCCTGGAGCTGTTCCTCGAGCGCGGCGACGCCCGCTTCGGTGATGGCGCGCACCGCCGCTCGGTCGGCGTCGGTGAACCCACTGCCGGAGCTCCCGGACAACAGGAACATGCCAGCGAGGCACGCGGTGGTCAGGAACGCCAAAATGATGGCCCAGGCTCTGGTTAGAAGCACGAGGCGCCATTTTAGGTCCTGCGCGGGGAAAGCGGCAAATCTCGGCCGTTTTTGGAGGGTGCGGTGGGGGTCGTGGCTATTGAAGATGGAGGGCGATGTGCGTCCGATCTCGTGCAACGGACCGGGGCGGCGGCCGATGAGCAGAGGGCATGCGAATCCTGGGGTGGTGGCTCGTGGGTGGCCTCGCAATCTGCTCGGGCTACGGCCTCGGCGATCTGCACCCCCAGGTCGGTCGCGAACTCGGTGTCACGGCGTTCCTGGTCGCCGCTGGCCTCGGGGTGGCCGTTGCCGCCAAAGCGTCGGGTGCGCTGGGGCTCGACCCACGATGGTGGGTGGTCGGCGTGTTGCTCGCCCTGGCGGGGCGCGGGGCCCTGGCGGCCGCGGACGATCAGCCCGGCGCCTGGTCCAGCCCCCGGGGTCCGGCTGCGGGGCTCACCGCGCTCACCATCGAGGGGGCCTCGCACCCAGGGCCCCGGTGCCGGGCTCGCGCGCGAGCAGCGGGGTCCACGGTGTGGCTCGACGCTCCGCCCGAGGCCTGCCCGCTAGCCGAGGGGCAGCGGGTTCGCGTCGTCGCGGCGAGGCTGCACCGCCACACCACCCCCGAGCTCCCGGGCGATCGGTCGCCCGCGACCTTCGCCCGCTCGCACGGCGCGGTGGCGCTGGCAACCATCGACAGGGTGTGGCCGGCGGGGGGCGAGCCGTCGCTGTACTGGTCGTGGGTGGCTCGGCAGCGACAGCGGGCCTGGGAGTCCACGCGCGGGGACCGAGCCGCCAGCTTCGTCGTCGCCGCAGCCCTCGGAGTTCGCAGCGCCCTCGCTCCCACCGATCGCGATGCGCTGCGTCGCTCGGGCTTGGGGCACCTGGTGGCGGTCAGTGGTCTTCACGTCGGGCTGGCGGCGTGGGCACTGCTCGCGTTTTCGCTGCGTGTAGGCGCTCGGTTCGGTGGAGCCCATGGCATGGGCGTCATTGCATCGTGGCTTCCGCTGCTGGCCTACGTGTTGCTCACCGGTGCCTCCCCTCCCGCGGTGCGGGCAGGGTTGATGGCGGCGGCGGTCGGGCTGTCGGGCATCGTCGGTCGTCCGCACCACGGTCCCGTGGCCTTGGTGGCCACGTGTGTCTGCATGCTGGTTGTGCGTCCGGCGTGGGCCTTCGACCCCGGCTTCCAGCTGTCCGCCGTCGCGATGGCCACCCTGGTGCGCGCACCGATCGGCGAGAGCATCGTGCGCCAGACATGGCGGGTCAGCTGGGCCGTACTTCCACTGTCCCTGTGGCACTTCGGGCACGCGGGGGTCTGGGGAATGGTCAGCAATCTCGTCGCCATTCCCATGTTCACGCTGTGGGTGCTGCCGCTGGGGTTGCTCGGGTGGCTGGCCACAACCTGGCTCGGCGCCGCCGCACTGGAGCCGGCCAGCTGGGGGGCGCAGCTCATCATCGATACCGCGGGGATGATCGGAGCGTGGCCGACCCCGCCCGGGTGGTCGGTGGCCGGGCTGGCCCTGGTGTCGGCCATCGCGGCAGTGGTGTGGGGCCGACGCGACGCGCAGGGGCGCCTGCGACCGCGGTGGGGCTGGGTGCCGCCCATCCCGGTGGCCATTGCGGTGGTGGTGGTCCTCGCATGGCCGAGCCCATCGGGGGCGCCTGTCATGTCCTGGTGGGCGGCGGGTAGCCCTCGCGCGCCCGCGGTGGTCACCGTTGTTCGCGGCGCGTCGTCACCGGTCGCGTGCATCCACCAAGCCAGCCTCGCTCCGTCGCGCTGGCGTACGTTGCTCGACGCCGTCGAGGTGCCCACCGCCGGTTTCGCCCCCGAAGCTTCGCCATCGTCGGCACGGCCTCCCCATGCGCTCGCGGTGCAGCGGGCCCTCGTCGCCCAGCGCCGCTGGGTCGAGCAGCCTCGGGGCTGTCCCGCGCCGCCCACCCCCTCGACGATCACCCGGGCCATGGAGCAGTGCCGACGCGAGGCCGGCACGCGCCACACGATGGTGGGCGAGACTCCCCAGGGGCTCGTGTGCTTCGTGGGCGGCCGCTGGTCCAGCCCACGGCCACTGCTAGACTCCACTGCCCACGAGGTGTCGTGATGGAAATCCCGCGTCCCCAGATCCCCCAGCTCGTCGAGGTCGACGGTCCGAATGCGGGGCAGATTCACCCCCTCCCGTACGGTGAGCACATCGTGGGTCGAGGAGGTCGGGCCGGGGTTCGGTTGGACCACGAAGACGTCTCCCGCCAACATGCGCGGCTCGAGGTGGGTCCGGCAGGGGTGGTCGTTCACGATCTCGGCAGCAAAAATGGCGTGTGGGCTGGCGGGCGTCGGATTCACGCCCCCACGTTGCTCGTGCACGACGAGCAGCTGTCGCTGGGCGAGCTCACCCTGAAGATCGTCCACCCCGCGTCCCACGTCACCCGCGCGCTGGCGGCGGGCGGCGAGAGCACCGTCACCAGCGATCTGCCCCCGCCCGAGCCGCGCGCCGAGCTTCGCTCGTTGTTGATGCCGCTCATCGGGGTCGCCGTGTTCGGCACCTTGGTGCTCGTCCTGCTGTTCAACTAGGGTGCCGATCGGTTCGAGCGTGTGACCCAAGGTACGTGTGCGGGCTCGGTGGGTGGGATACAGGCCGTAGTCACACCGGGCGTGCCATGAGCGCCGAACGGCAATGCCCCGACGTTGTTCGGGTCTTTGTCGGCGTGCGCAGGCCCATGGGCGGTGGTTTGGCCCGCTGGTGAAGGGCAACGGCTTCGGGCAGACTCTCGCGACCGCTATCGGCCATGTCTCGATCCGAGCTCGCAGCAGTGCTGTCCCGTCTCCCCAAGGTCGACCAGGTCTTGGCCGACCCCGTGCTGGCCGACTCCGGCTGGCGGCGAACCGTCATCAAGCGTCTGGTCGGTAAGGCTCTCACGGCCTTGCGTGACCGGGTGCGTGCAGGCGACCAACCCCAGATCCCCGATGCCACGGGCTTGGCGGCGTCCGTCCGCGCCACGCTCGACGACTGGTCCCGCCCTCGCCCTCGCCCGGTGGTCAACGCGACCGGAGTGCTGCTGCACACCAACCTCGGTCGGGCCGTGCTGTCCGCGGCTGCCCGCAAGGCGATGACCGATGCGGCCGGGCCCTGCGATCTCGAGGTCGAGCTCGACTCGGGCCGCCGTGGCTCGCGGTTCACCGCGCTGCAGCCTCTGCTGCGCACGGTCATGCAGACCGAAGACGCGCACGTCGTCAACAACAACGCCGCTGCGCTGCTGTTGGCATGCACGGTGCTCGGCCCGCCGGGCGGTGTCGTCTTGTCGCTGGGGCAGATGGTCGAGATCGGCGACGGCTTTCGCGTCACGACGATGGCCGGGGCCGGAGGGTGCAAGGTGGTCGGCGTCGGAAGCACCAACCGCACCCACCCCAAGGACTATGAGGCCGCGTTGCGCGGTGAAGCTCCGGGGTGCGACGGCACTGCCGCCTCGGCGATCTTGTGGGCACATCGCAGCAACTTCGAACAGACCGGCTTCGTGCGTGAGGTCGAGCTCCCCGCTCTCGCCCAGCTGGCGCGTACGCACCAGGTCCCGCTGATCGCCGACCTGGGCAGCGGTTCGCTCGGCGGGAACCTCCCCGACACCGAGCCGACGATCATCGAATACCTCGAGCAAGGCGCCGATCTGGTGCTGTGCAGCGGCGACAAGCTGATGGGGGGACCGCAGTCGGGGATCATCGCCGGGCGAGCCGACCTCGTGCACCGATGCCGTCGGCACCCGATGGCTCGTGCGCTGCGGCCCGACAAGACCACGCTCGCCGCCTTGCACGCCACGGTGGCCGCCCATGCGCGTGAGGGTCGACGCGGTCTGCCGCTGTACGAACAGTTCGGCGCGAGCATCGACGAGCTCCGGGCTCGCGCGGAGGCGATCGCCGAGACCATGGAGTGGTCTGCGGCGACCTCCATCGTCGAGAGCCGAGCGACCATCGGCGGTGGGAGCCTGCCCGGCGATACCGTACCGAGCATCGCGCTGCGCGTGCCCTCGGTACGGCCCAGCCGCGACGCCCGGAGGCTGCGCACGGGAGAACCCGCGGTCGTCGGGCGCATCGAGGGCGACGCGTTGCTGCTGGACCTCCGTACGATCGACCCCGGGCAGGACGAAGCGCTCGTCGTGGCCTTGCGTGCGTTGGTGCGCTGAGGGCCGGAGCGTTCACCGTTTGACCCGCTGCGTCGGGTCGGCTCCCGAGCTGCCGCCGATGCCGTCATGGGTGCCGCGAGACCGGCATCGCGGTCGATGCAATCCGCGGCAGGGCGGTCGCAGCAAGTTGCGTCAGGGGTGCAGCGAGACCGGCAGGGCGGTCGATGCAATCCACGGCAGGGCGGTCGACAGTCGACCCTCGAGTCGATCGTCGGTCAGCTCGAGGTCGAGCCTCTGCATCGTCGGCGACTCGCCCGCCAGCTCGCTGCCCACGCTTCCCAAGAACCACCCGCTGAGCTTGCCATCACGGTACTGGATCCTGCGCAGAGGCACGGCGGCCGCGTCGGCCAGGCTCACCTGCACCTCGCCCTGCGCCGTAATCTGCACCGACATCGCCCGAGGCCCGGTGAGGGTGGTCAGCTCGCCCGTCCAGCGCTTGATCATCGGGTGCTGGGGGCCCAGCGCACAGATGGCGTCGGCGCGGGCGGGCAGGCCCATCGCATCGCCGATCAACATGGCCACCGCGGCCGCATCGGCGCGTCCCTGACCGAAGTTGGTCAGCACCGCGATCACCACCCCGTGCTCGGGGTACATCCGAAGCACGGTTCGCACCCCGATCATGCCGCCCGTGTGGCTGACCCGGACGACGCCATCGTCGCGGCCAACGCCAAAGCCCAGGCCATAGTTCTCGGCGGGAGCGACCGCCGTCTGCATCAAGGCGCGGGCCTTCGCCGAGATGATTTCGCGCTGGCCCGGCTGGAGTTGACCGATGTGGAACATGCCGAAGCGCACGAGGTCATGGGCACTGCTGTAGAGGTCCGACGCACCGTAGTGCCCGGTCTCGTAGTCGGGCAGGGGCTGCCCGTTGCCGCCGTAGCGTGGAGCGGTGAGACCGGCGCGACGGGGCGGCGTGCCCACGAAGGTGTGCTCCAGCCCGAGGGGCTCGAACACCTCGCGCGTCATCACTTCGGCGTAGGTACCTCCGCCCAGGTGTCCCACCACCTGACCGAGCAACCCAAAGCCCAGGTTGGAGTATTCGTACTGGGCACCCGGGGCGGTGACCGTCAGGCCGTAGCGCCGCCGTACCTCGGCGTCCGATGGCGCAGCATGCTCGCCGTCGAAGTAGAACAGGTAGTGCGTGGGGAGCCCGGCGGTGTGGCTCGCCACGCGCTGCACGGTGACCATGGCCGGATCGCCGACGGTGGTGCGAATCCCCGGGGGTGGCAAGACTTCGTTGATGGGCTGCTCGAGCGTCAGCTTGCCTTGCTCGCGCATGACCATGATCCCCGTGGCGGTGAACGGCTTGGAGATCGAGGCCAGCGAGTACATCGTGTGCTCATCGGCCTTGCGCCTGCGCCCGCGGTCGGCGTAGCCGAAGCCCTCCTCCCACACGATCTCACCGTCTCGCGCCACGGCGACCGCGATCGAGGGCATGCCGCTGTATCGAAGCGCGTGGGCGATGCGCTGGCGGGCGGGGCCGAAATCTGGAGTGGTGATGGCTTGCCGTGGCGCCGCTTCGCACGTGGCCGGCCCGGGTGGAGGTGAGGGGGTGGCCTCGTCGTCATCGTCGAGCCAGTCGTCGTCGTCCCCGAGCGCGAACGGGACCGATGGCGACGATGGGGGGATTGCCGTGGGCGGTGGCCCATGGCCGCAGGCGGCAGCGAACCAAGCAACGACGAGCGAACCGAGGGCAACGCGGGGCACGGACCGCAGTGTATCTGCGGCGGGCCCTACCGTGGCTATCGTTGTCGTTTCACCCGACCGGGGGCTGACAAATCCCGCCCGACTCGATCTGCGCCTGGGTGCGAAACGTGTTGAGCAGCTCCCAGTGACGAGGCTCGACCATCGGAACCGTGCCGTCCTCGCGAACATTGGTCACGTGGTAGGTGTGCTGATTCCAGATGCGGCGAGCGGGAATCCAGCGGTCCCGCACGTCGCGAATCACCTGGAGCGTGGGCGCGGTTTGGTTGCCCATGTGCCCCTCGTTGGACACCACCAGGATCTCGGCCGAGCCATCGTTGTCGACATCGACGACCACGGGGTACTCGTGCAGCGTGCCGCTGCTGCGGGAGACGGTCAGCAGGGCGTTGCCGTCGCCATCGAACACGAACAGGTCCTGCTCGTCGCCATACATCGCCTCCGCCACGCCGTCACCATCGAAGTCGAACGCGGTGCCGGCCGCACTGCCGGTCACGTCCATCACGTCGGCCATCCACGCGATGGCGCCGTCGGCCTCGTAGCGGGCGTACAGCGGGCCCGAGCTGCTCGCGAACTCGGCCTCTCCGTTGCCGTCGAAGTCGTGGACGGTGGCGGGGCGGATCCACGAGGTGCCGTCGGAGACCACACCCGTGGGGCGAAGTCCCGCGAACTTCACCGTGCCATCGTGCTCCAGGACCGTCAGGCCGTCGAAGCTCTGCACCAACACCTCGGGCTGCGGGTCGCCGTCGAGGTTGGCGACCTGCGGGTATCCGGTGGGGACGGGGCTGGCGTCGTAGTACAGCGCGCCGTCGTGGTGAAACGCGGAGCGCCCGAGCACGACCTCGAGATCGCCGTCGCCGTCGAGGTCCGCCGCCGTCGTGGCATTGCCCCATCCGGTGATGGTGGTCTCGGGCAGCGTCTGCAGCAGCTGTCCCAGCGGCCCGTAGATGCGGTTGTCGGCCAAGATCTCCACGGTGCCATCGGCGTCGAGATCGGCCATCGCGAGCGCCGAGAACCCAAAATCAGGCCAGGCCTCGGTCGATTGCCAGGCGACGGTGCCGTCGTGCTCGAACGCGATGAGGTCCTGCACCCCGTGGCGCACCGCGACGATCTCGGGGATGCCGTCGCCGTCGATGTCGCCCAGCGCCGGGCTGAACGAAGCATCGAGGATGGTCTCGCTGCTCCAGTGAATCGCGCCCGTCTCGCCGTCGAGGACGTACATCGTCCCGAGGAAGTTGTCGTAGTTGGCGAACACCTGGATGACGACGTCGGGAACGTCGCACAGGTCGATGACCCCGTTGCCGTCGTCGTCGGTGAGGTTGGCGACCAGGGGAATCGTGATCGCCTGGCTCATCGCGCCGTCGCCCATCCACGACCACTGCACTTGCGGGTCGAAGCTGTCGGGCGGCGCGGTGTCCGTGCAGGGGCCGACGCCGCTCATGTCGTCGACCACCTCGCATGTCTGCGACGGGCCCGCATCGGGGATGGACACGTCGAGCAGCGGCATCGTTCCGCCCTCGGTTGCGGTGCCATCGGCCGTACCCGCAGTGTCGTCCGCGGTCGACATCCCGGTCCCGCGGGTGCCTGCCGTGCCGCCGTCGGTCGCAAACGGGTCGACGTCGGGATCTGCCCCGCACGCAGAAGTCGACAGCACGGCCGCGAGTACGGCTCCTTCGACATGGCGCATTGAGGGAACGTGGCAGATCCTCGGGGGTCTCGCAAAGGCTCTCGGGGGCCGATCGTCTCGACAGCTCACGCTGATGCGCACCTGGGGATCGTCGTGGTGTCCATCGTCCGGCGCTGGTGGCACGGCCAGCACCCTCGTCGAGTCCGGCCACGAGCTCCACCGCGTCTGAGCCCGGGATGGAAGCGGCCAGACGGCCAGCCGGGGTCGGGGATCATCCACGGACGGACCGCGCGGGCAGGCGCCGTCTTCGTCCGCCTCGATGGTCGGCCAACGAGCGTTCGGGGCGGAGGCATCCGGACGTCGCTGGCCACGGACACAGACCCCGAGAGGGAGAGCATCGAGCTTCACGGCGAGCCTCCGCACTCTCGATGCCAAGAGTTCGGGGCTCTCGTAGGCGGGCGCCGACTCCCCTCCGCTGTTGATCGATGGACGAGAGGGTCGAACGCGTCGAGCCCGGGGCCGTCGAGTATTCCTGCGCACCCGCAAGGACGCGTGCTACGTCCGGCCGCCGATGGTCTGCGCCAGAGTCGACGACGAGACGGCGGGTGGAGCCGGCCCTCGGCAAGCACTCCGCGGCGCGCATGTCTACGGCCTCGAAGTTCCCGCCGACACCGTGCACCCCGACGAGCTCGACTGCGAGGACCGCTTTCCCTCTCGTGGTCGGCAGCGTGGGCGGTTCGGAGAGCGGAGGCTGAGCATCACGGACCAGGCGGGGCAGCTGCGAGGCCGTCACGCGTATCACCCGCGAACCCGGGGTCGGCCTCGAGCTCGGCGTGGAGCAGGTGGACTTGCTCGAGGGGAGGCAGGGCGGCGGCGGCGTGGCCCTGGTGGAGCAGCGTCTCACCGATCCGCGTGAGGGCATTGCACAGCGAGCTCGGGCGGCGCTCTGACAACGTCGCGTTCAACCCAGCCGCATGCGGGTGGCCTCGGCGTCGGCCGACGTCGCCCCAAGAGACCGCCAGCCCCCATGCATGCGTGCGTGCAGGCAGCCGATCGGTCACTGCATCCGAGGCCATCTCCGATACGGCCTGAGCACAAGGCGTACGGGAACAGACGACGAGGTGCGACGCGATGCCTCGCCGCGAGGCCGCGCACCCGCGATACCCTTCGCGCGGGGGTAGCGGATGACACGGACGGTGACGCAAGGATGCAGGTGGATGGCGACCGCGGGGCTGATCGCGACAGTGATCGGCTGCGGGGGTGGAGACGACGGGCCGCCCGCATGGGACCCGGAGCAAGGCGCTGACGATGCGGCGAACTCGGAGGGGCCAGCCAGCGCGACCACCGATGATGGCGGAGACGCGGGCGAGACGCTCGGCAACGATGGAACCAGCGATGCCCCCGCCTGTGATCCAGGGGATGTCGTGCCGTGCGGGTGCCCGGACGGCGACGGCGAGCAGACCTGTGACGCCGATGGCTCTGGGTACGGGCCCTGCGAGTGCGATGACGAAGGAACGACGGCCGATTCCGGAGGCTCGACGGGCGGGGAGCCGCCCACGGGCGACGAGGTCTGCTACCCGGGGCAGTCGGGCGACTACACCACGTGCCTGCCGCTGCACTCGTTCGAGGTGATGCCCGAGGGCTACGACTATCCCGAGCCGTTCCAGGGCAACGACAACTACCGGGCTCCCATCGCGCTCATCGATCTCGAGGAGGTCGATCCGGGCACGTACCTGGCCCCCAACTTTCAGCTCGACGAAATCGCTCAGCTTTACAAGGGCCGCTACGCGGTGGTGCAGCCGCATGCGATCGAGTCACTCCAGCAGCTGCGCGACCAGGTGGGTGCGATCACGGTCAACTCCGCGTACCGCTCCCCGGGCTACAACGCCGGGATCCCAGGCTCGGCGCAGTTTTCTCGGCACATGTACGGCGACGCCTACGATCTCGACCCGCTCGAGGTGGGCCTGACCACGTTGGAGAACCTGTGCGTGGCCGAAAACGGGATGCTCGTCGAGTACAACACCCACGTGCACTGCGACTTTCGCTTCGATCCGGTGGACGAGCAGTTCTTCGGTCCGCCCAACGCGGCCGCGGATCCGCAACCGACGTTCGCGGCGGTGCTGGTGTTCGATGGAGAGCGCTGGACGGCACCCGCCGAGGGATTCGACGAGGGGGAGCCGCTGCGGCGCTGGCTTGCCCGTGATGGCTCGGGGCAAGTGTTGACGACCGCAGTGGGTCACGCCTTCGCCCCACCCGCGGGTACCACGACGGTCGAGGTCACGGTCGGAGCCCAGGTCGTCGTTGCCGCCGAGCTCGGCATCGAGTGAGCCTCGGGGTTGCGGGCTCCCGCGCGCCTCGGTCGAGCCCGGCACTGGCTCACTCCGGGCTGGCGTCCTCCACCAACTCCTGCCAACGCAGCGCGTGCTTGGCCAGGTACTTGCGTAGCCGGTCGGCGTCGTTCTTCGACGTTCGGGTCTTTCTCGAGGCGGCGAACAGGGTGCGCCCCGCATCGGACAGGCTGCGGCTGCGCTTGCACACACGCACGACGGCCGCCAGCTGCACCCGGTCGAACAGATCCATCGCGTCGTAGGCCTCGCGCCCCAGCACACGGGTGATGACATCGCGGTCGGCGTCGTGGGGATCGCCGCGGCTCCAGCCCCGCTCCAGCCGAGCGATCTCCTCCTTCACCCCGGCAACGTCGATGCGTCCACCGGCCGCCAGGGTGGCCATTCGCTCCACCGCGGCCGAGAAGTCGCGGAAGTTCCCGCGCCACGAGGCCGCGGGCGAGGTGGCGAA
>JAHZJA010000312.1 GCA_022601155.1 Deltaproteobacteria bacterium
ATGCCCCCGGAGTGATCATCGGGCGCGAAGTAGTGGTTGGAAAGATTGAGGCCGCCCATGCAGACGGTCCGCACCCCCTCGATGGAGAAGATCGCCATCTTCTGGTGGTTGGAGGCACCCACCTCGCCCTCGTAGGGCTCGAGGAAGGCACGTGCCCGGCCGACGTGGGGGCCGGCTGCGGCAGCTGCACGGTCCACCTCGTACACGGCGTGACCGAATTCGCCGTTGACCTTCGCCATCTCGGCGCCCATCTGGAATCGGTGATGCTTGGATGGGCACCACACGATCACGTCGACGTTGTGCCCCGCGCGGATCAGCTGATCGATGTAGACCAGCAGCTGATGGTTGGGCTTCTCGAAGTAGGTGCCATCACCGAGGGTGACGTCTTTTTCGATCATCCAGTAGGCGAGCCGCACGTAGGTCAGCTCGTGGGGCGCAGACTGGCGGACGGCCTCGAACTGGACCCGCAGCTCCTCGAAGTAGTTCTCGCCATCGAGCAGGAACACCACCTCGTTTTCGCCGGTCTCGGCTGCGACGGCGACGTAGGTGAACCCGCCGACCCGGGACGGGCCAGCCGCTTCGCCCGGGTTGCGGACGGCGATGTCCACGGCCCCCACGGCATGGGCGGGCACCCGGGCGTACAGGGTCTGCGCGTTGTGGAACACGGTCTGCGGTGCATCGGCAGCGCCCACCCGCACCACCGCGCCGTCGACGTAGTCCCGCCCGGTCACGGTGATCCAGCGGTCGCCGATCACCGGTCCCGTCGCAGGCGCGACGGCGTCGACCCGCGGGGGGTCACGAAAGCGAAACAGCCCGGCCCCCGTGACCGCAGCATCGCCCGGGTTGGTGACCACGACGTCGTAGGCAGGTCGGGGACCGCCGCCCATGGGAGGTGGTGGGCCAAAGGGCGTGGTGGCGGTGAGGGTGGTGTCCGAGACCACCGTCACCTCGGTGGCGGCCCCGCCCCCAATGGTCACGGTGGCGGCCTCGACGAAGCCCGTCCCCGTGATCGTGACCCGCGTGCCGCCCGCGAGCACTCCTTGGTCGGGCTCGATGGCGGCAACGGTGGCCACGGCTCGGAACACGAAGCCCTGCGCCACGGTGACGGCGAAGGCATCGGCCTGGAGCACCACGTCCACGGGGCCGGCCGCGGCTGCGGCCGTCGTTGCCCGCAGCTCTTGAGCCGAGATCCTCTGGACGTTCGCGGCCGCGGTCGCACCAAAGTGCACCGTCGTGTCCGCGGGGAACCCGTCGCCTCGGAGCGTGACCTGCGTGTTGCCTGCGATGGGCCCTCCGGGCGGATCGAGCTCCGTCACCGGGGAGAACTCGAAGCCACCCGCCAGCGTGACCGCGTGCGCGGCGACGGTGACGGCCACGTCGACCGTGCCGGCCGCATGTGGGGGGGTGGTGACGGTGAGCTGCTGTGGCGAGTCCACCGTCACCGCAGCGGCAGCGTCGCCATCGAAGGTCACGGTCACGGCTCCGATGAATCCGCTGCCGTGGATCACCACCTGCTCGCCGCCAGCGGGGAGCCCTCGCGCGGGCTCCAGGCGGTCGATCTGGGAGAAGGTGAACGAGGCATCGAGCGCCACTGCTGGCGCGCCGGGGTTGGTGACCGCCACGGCCTCATTGCCGGCCCCGTGGGCCGCGGTGGTGGCGGTGATCGTGGTCGCGGAGACGACGGTGACCCCCGTGGCTGCGACGCCGCCCACGGTGACCGTGGCGTTGTTCGCGAAATTGGTACCCGAGATCGTGATGGGCGTGCCGCCACCGGGGCCTCCCCGGGCCGGTTTGACCGCGGTGACGGTGGGCGCGGCGACCAGCTTGAACCCTTCGGTCTTGGTGACCACCGGGTGCCCTGGGTTCTGGACCGTGACATCGACCTTGCCCGCGGCGGCGGCGGCGGTGCGAGCGGTGATGGTCGTTGCGTCGACGACCACGAGGTTGGCGACCGCGACGCCCCCCACCTGCACCGTCGGGGCGGCCGCGGTGTCGAAGGCCGTGCCCGTGATGGTGATGTCCGTCCCTCCGGCTGCGGGCCCGCGCGCGGGCGCGACATCGGTGATCGTGGCGCCCTGGTACTCGAACGCGGCGGCCAGGGTGGTGGCTTGGCCTGCCACCGTGACGATCACATCGACCTTGCCCGGCGCGTGCGCGGGCGCTTGCATCGTCATCTCCTGGGCCGAGACGATCACCGGAGGGGCGGCCGTCGCTACGCCCCCGAAGGTGACCGTGGCCCCGGCGGCAAAGAAGTCGCCACGAAGCGTGACGCCGACCCCTCCTGCTGCAGGCGCGGCGAGGGGCTCGAGGCCCGTGATGGCGGGGGCGCTGTAGTGAAAGGCCCCGGTCCGACCGCCGCCCAGACCTCCCGCAGCCGGGTAGACATAGACATCGGCGGCTCCGGGAGCATGGCCCGGGGTGGTGGCGGTGATCTGCGTACCGGCGGGATTGACGACCACTGCGCCCGCAGCGGCTCCGCCGATCTGCACGGTGGCGCCCGCCGGAAAACCCTTGCCCGTGAGCGTCACGGGGGTCCCGCCCGCGGCGGTGCCCGTGGCGGGCTCGATCGTGGTGAGCGTGCACCAGTACTGGAAGACGTTGACCCCGGTGCCGTGCGTTCCGTTGGCGTTGGTGACGACCACGTCGACCGCCCCGGCCCGGGTGCGGGCGGGCGCGGTCGCGACGATATCCACGGCCGAGTTCACCTGCACGTTGGTCGCTGCGACGCCGCCGAACGTGACGGTGGCACCCGCGAGGAACTGGGTGCCCGTGATGGTGATGGCTTCACCGCCCTCGATACTGCAATTGGTCGGATTTACACCCGTGACAGTGGTCGGCACGCGGGAGGTTCCTTTCTGGTCGCCGCGCCGTATCTCGGCGCG
The DNA here is from genome assembly GCA_022601155.1 of Deltaproteobacteria bacterium. Classification (GTDB taxonomy): domain Bacteria; phylum Myxococcota_A; class Polyangia; order Nannocystales; family Nannocystaceae; genus Paraliomyxa. The sequence continues at coordinate 2,883 of JAHZJA010000312.1, forward strand.
AACGAGGGGTGAGACTCAGATGAGGTAGAGCTTGACGAGTGCGTCGCGGGTGGCCTGGTCGGCCTCGCCCGTGGCGTCCAGCCCCTGTTCGCGTTGGAACTCGGCGATGGCCCGCGTGGTGATGGGCCCCAGCTCGCCGCGCTGCTCGTCGACCTCGAAGTCGAGGTTGAACAGTCGGGACTGAATTCCAGCCGGGGTGTCGATGGGCTCGAGGTGGGCGGCCCGAAAGATGTGATGCTCGCGCTGGTCTTTGGGCCCCAGCTCGATCCGCACTTCGCGGGTGGAGGACGGCAGCGTCTCGCGGATGACACCCTTGCCGTTGGTCTCGTTGTTGCGCACTTCCTCACCGTCGTCACTGATGATGGTCAGGATGTACGGCTCGCCCTTGCGCGGCGCATCCTTGTCGCCCAGGAAGCGAATCTCGAGCTGCTCGACGGCGGCCGTGCGGCGTAGTCGATAGATCTTGGAGGCCTGGACCGACTCGAATTTGGCCCGCACCGGGGGGATGACGACGACGTCACCCGCCGCCAGTACGTTCTTGGAGTCGCGCTTGGCCGACAAGTCGGGGTTTTGCTCCCACAGAGCGTCGGCCACCCACCCGTGACGATACGCCAGTGTGCTCAGGCACTGGCCGGCTTCGATGGTGTGCTCGAGGGTCTGGGTCGACGCGGGGGTGGGGGACTTCCAGTTGGCCTGGGTGGAGCTGCTGTCGCGCTCGGCGGGCAGGGCTTCGTTCCCGAGCAACTCCCAGCCATCCTCGTCGACCAGGGGCAGGCCCAGCGTGTACGAGCCGGGGTCGAGACCCTCGAAGCGCGCGTGCCCGCCTGCGTCGGTCTTGGTCGCCATTGCCTCGGTGTCGCTGCGGCGCAGCTCGACGACCTGTCCCACCAGCGGCCGGTCTTCATCATCGAGTACGTCGACCTCGACGGCGTGCAGGCTCGGGGGCGGACATGCGGACACGATCGTCTCCGCCGCCTTGGCCACCTGCTCGGCCGCAGCCTCGGCTTGCTGGAGCGTCTCGAGGGTCGTCGTGGCCTCGTCGACCGGCTTCGGTTCCTCGGGCAGCTCGTCGCCCGGCCCCGTGAACGTGCACCACCGGGTGTGGGGATCGTCGTGCGAAGGCGGTCGGGTGGGCAACGGCATCGGGGCGAGCTCGGGGCGGGTTCAGGGCGTGGAGTCGGCCCCCTGGCGGACCTGGAAGTTGTGCTGGGCCAGCTGAAGCTGGCGAACGAATCGCGCCTTGACGCGTCGCAGTCGCTCGCTGGGCTCGGGGATCGAGCCGTCGCGGAGCATGGGACCCACCCACGGGGTGTCCTGATCGAACTGCCAGCCGAAGCTCGCCGCGAGGTTCAAGAAGCGCAGCTCGTCGAGCGGCGCTCGCAGCCCCAAGCCGTGGGCTCGCAGCACGGTCTGCTCGACTCGCGGGCGCAGCACGCCGTCGTCCAGCTCGGCCAGCCCCGGACCGAACGCCTGGCGCAGGTGCTTGACGTATCGGTCGATGAGCTCGGGACGGAGTGCGTCCGAGATCTTCGCAACCTGCAATTGTCGAAGCGCGAGTACCACGAGAAGCGACGGGTCAATGGAGATGACATGGCTACACGCAGGCGGCAAGTGGATACAAGGGTCGTTGCCATCCGAGGCCTCGGCCCATCGTGATTGCTCCGAGCCGGATGATGCCCTGCATCGTGCGCGATTCGTGGTGTGCGCGGTTGTGAACAACCGCTGGCGAGTTGGCCGTGACTCCGCGATCACGGGCCGTGGGGCCACGACATCGTGGTCTCGAGGGGTGCTGCGTGTAGAGCGCAAAAGGGCGCCGGGAGATTGGTCAGGGTCGAGGCCTTCATCACGACGAGGAGGCCGAGGGCGGTGGCCGACAGCGGACGCGCAGCTGTGCGCGGCGAGTCGGCAAGAAGTCACGGTGAGGCGTTCGTCGAGCTGGTGCGCCCGCCATCGGCGAGGGCGTCTGCGCGGTGACGGTCGTGGTCACCGGTCAATGCGAGCTCGGTGAGGACCTCACGCAAGACCCGTTCGCGGCCAGCGGCAAGCCGTCGGAGGCGTTGCGGCGAGCAAAACCCGGTCTGTCTGGGGGCCCAAATGATCGGCACGGCGATGCCCGACTTCTCGCCGCCGTCCCGTGTTGCCAGCGGCGGGGTTCGGTCCCTCGAACGACGCCCATGCGCGACGCCCATGCTGGTTGGATTCAATGCGTTGGCCGCCAGTGGCCGGGTTGCGGTGGCCCGGCTACTGCGACGCAGGGTGTCGTTCGATGCGGGCCAGCACATCAGTCGCTGCAGCGAGAGTGCCTTCGATCTCGGGGTGCGCTCGGAATACCTCGACCGCGGCCTGGGCACGGGCGCGGGCGGCCTCGATCTCCCCCAGCTCGAGGTGGATCTCGGCGAGGATGATGAGGGACTTGCCCCGCATGGTGTCGTCATCGCCCATCTTCGCCTCGAGGGCCGCCAACGCACGCTCTTGGTGCGGGAGGGCTTCGGCGGGCTTGCCCATCCGCAACAGCATCAGGCCGAGGTTGAACTGGTGCTCCTGGAGGGTAGGGTTGTCGACGCCCAGCTGCCGCTCCTGTATGTCGACCGCGTGTTGCATCCGGCGGAGTGCTTCGGCGCGGTCACCGGTCGTCCACAACGCAGTCGCAATGCCGGCGTCGCACTCGGCGACCAGGGAGTGTTGGGGGCCGAAGGTCTCCTCACGGATGGCTCGCGCGCGGGAGTAGTATTGCAGGGCCTTGGTGGGCTCGTTCTGCTGCACCCACAGCGCGGCGATGTTGGTGGCGGTCTCGGCCACCGATGGATGGTCGGGCCCCCGTATGCGTTCATAGGTGGCCAAGGCTTGCTCGAGGTGTGCGAGCCCTTCGGAGTTGTTGCCCATCCGCGCGTGCACGATGCCCAGGTTGAGCCGGATCTGTGCAACCTCCGAGTGCTCCTGGCCCAGTGCCCGCACTTTGATGGCCAGCGCACGCTCCGTGTACTCCAATGCCTCGGGCAGGGACTGCTGGGCCGAGAGCTCGTTGCCGATGTTCAACAGCGGATTGGCGACGTGCAGATGATGCGGTCCCAAGGCCCGCTCCAAGATGGCGAGCGAGCGTCGGTAGTGCTCGAGTGCCTCGGGGATCTTTCCCATCGACCGCAGTAGCAGCCCCATGTTGTTGAGCGAAGTGCCGACCGAGCTGTGTTCGGGACCCGATGCGCGCTCTCGGATGGCCAGCGCCTCGCGCAGGTGTTCGAGCCCCTTGGCGGGCTCGTCGCGTCGCCACTGCATGATGCCGAGGCTCGTATGCGCTTTGGCTTCGGTCTCGGGGCCCACTCCGGGGCCACGCCCGAGAGCGATGGCCAGGGTTGCCCATGCGAGCCCTCGCTCGTAGTTCTGGTCGTCGACGCCATAGCTCGAGGCCAGCAAGGCCGCGGCCTCTGCCGTGATCGCGTCGTGTCCGTGCTTGGCCGCCAGCTCGAGCGCTTTGTGGAGGCGCTGCTTGGCCTCGGCGGTCTGGTCGCGTTGTTGGGCGATTTGGCCCAGCTCGAGGAGAATCTCGGCCAGCAGCGGCTCGTATTGCAGCTCCTGCGCCTTGGCGACGAGCGTTTGCGCCTGGTCGTGAGCTCTGGCCAACCGGCCCGCGCTGTTCTCGGCATGGACGGCTGCCAATGTCTCACGCACTGCGTCGACCTGGACGGCTACGGCGGGGTCCAGCGGGGGCCGGACGCGGCGACGCTGCTGCCGAAGTTGGTCGAGGTCGTCGCACTGTCGGAGCCGAGGCAGGCCCTCGAGGATCTCGACCGACTTGGGAACCACCGTCTCGTCCGCGTCGGCCAACACGGTCACTGCGGCATCGAGCGCCACCTTGCGCGCGTGCAGGCAGCCCATGCGCAGGTCCATCGCTTCCTCGGTCTGCTCACCCCGCACCGCCGTCGCTTTGCAGACCTCCGTGTGTTCACCCGCCCACGCTTGGGCGTAGTCGTCGAGTCGAGGCTCGATACGTGCCCAGGCATCGGGAGCCTCGGGCGCCGACGTCGCCAGCACTGCATCTTCGACCTGCTGCCTGCGGGTGTCGTCCCACACGCCGACGAGCTTGGACTGCGCGCCCTCGCATCGATCCTGGATGGCCAGATACTGCGGGACCGTGACTGCCACTGCGGTGACGCCACCGAACATCCCGACCAGCAACCCTCGCGTGAGCCACCGTCGCGCGCGGGGGACGATCAACTGCTCGAGCTCGAGCAACAGCGCGTCCATCGAGGGCCAACGCGCCTCGGGTTCGACGTCGATGCCGCGTTGAAGGACCGCGCGCAGCCGCTTGGGTGCCGCGGAGAAATCCGGTGCCTCCTCGACCACGCCTTCGAGGGTGGCCGCGGCCAGCTCGGCCACCGACTCGCCCGCGAACGGGCGAGTTCCGTAGATGGCCTCGTACAGCGCAACGCAAAACCCGAACTGATCGCCGCGTTCATCGACCTGCTCTCCGCGGAGCTGTTCGGGCGACATGTAGCCGGGGG
>JAHZJA010000313.1 GCA_022601155.1 Deltaproteobacteria bacterium
ACGGCTAGAACCGACGCGCGACCCGGCTCGATGCACGGGGTCTTCACGCCGCGGCGAGGAGCCGAGGTTCGACCCGGCAGGCGGCGCAGGGCAGTGGCACTCGAACGGACCGGGGCGTACGACCGCGCCGTCGAAGCTCTGGAGCAGGCCGCTGTGCTCACCCCACGCCGGATGTGGGGCTCAGCGGCCGAACAAGGCTCGCGCGATCACCAGTTTCTGGATCTCGGAGGTTCCCTCGTAGATCCGTAGGGCGCGGACTTCTCGGTACAGTCGCTCGGTCGCTTCGCCCACCATCACCCCGCGGCCGCCGAGGCTCTGTACGGCCCGATCGATGGTTCGCTGTGCACTCTCGGTGGCGTGGAGCTTGGCCATCGCCGGCATGTCTGGCGTGGCGCGCCCTTCGTCTCGGGCCGCCGCCGCGCGATAGACGAGAAGCTGGGCGGCGGTGTGGTCGGTGACCACGTCGGCCAGGGCGAACCGAAGCCCTTGTTGCTTGGCGAGCGGACGACCGAACTGCACGCGGGTCTGCAGGTGGCCGACCATCTCCGTCAGGGCACGATCGGCCAGGCCGAGGGCCGCGGCACCGACTGTCACGCGGAACAGATCGAGTGTGCCCAGCGCTACCCGAAGTCCGTTGCCGGGGGTGCCGAGCCGATGCGCGGCCGGGACCGCGACGCCGTTCATGCGCAGCGTGCCGATGGGGTGCGGAGCGATGACGGAGATGGGCTCGACCGACAGACCGTCGGCATCGCCCGGGATCCAAAACGCGCCATAGCGCGGCTTGTCGTCGGCACCGTCGTGCGCCTCGCGGGCAAACACCACATAGCTGTTGGCGATGCCCGCATTGGAGATGAAGCACTTTTCCCCGTGCAGGCGCACCCCCTCGCCGTCGGGCTCGGCGCGCGTCTGCATGCCGCTGACATCGGAGCCGGCTTGTGGTTCGGTCAGGGCAAAGGCACAGATGGCCTCCCCTCGGAGGACCCGCGGCAGCAGCGAGGCCTGGAGCGCCGGCGTGCCCGCTTGGCTGACGGGATACGAACCCAGGCCCTGCATGGCGAACGCGGTGTCGAGCACGCCGCCGTGGCGGGACAGCCACTGGCGCGTCAGGCAGATCGCGGTGGCCTGGGGCTGCTCGTAGGTACCGCCGTGCGCGGCCGGCACGACCAGGTGGAGCAGCTCGGCCGCGGCGAGGCGGCGTACGTACTCGCGGGTTGCCGCGGCATCGTCGGACTCGTCGACGGGTGCCTCGCGCAGCGCCGTGGTGAACGTCTCCAGGCGCTGCTCCAGGGCGGCCCACTGCGAATGGTCGCCACCGATGACGCCGAGCTGACGATCGAGGATACGGGGGGCTTGCAGCATGACGGGCTCACTTCCAACGGGGGGGACGCTTGGCTTCCCAGGCTGCGTTGGCCTCGCGGAAGTCGGGGTGTTGCATGCAGATGGCCTGCGCCTGTGCCTCGGCCTCCATGGCCGCACTGAGGTTCATGTCGAGCTCGCGGGTGAGCATGGTCTTGGTCATGCGCAGGGCAAAGTGCGGACCGTCGGCGAGGGTCTTGGCCAGGGTGAATGCAGCCGCGTCGACGTCGTCGGGGGTGGCGTCATCGACCAGCTGGTTGGCGAGACCGATCTGCGAGCAGCGCTCGGCGTAGATCCGCTCGCCCGTCATCAGCACCTCCGAGGCGACGCCCAGTCCGACGATGCGGGGCAGCAGGTAGGCCGCACCCATGTCCGCGCCGCAGAGTCCGACCTGGGGGAACAAGAACGCGAAGAATGCCTTGCGCCCCATCACCCGCATGTCGCTGGCCAGCGCCATCACGGCGCCCGCACCCGCAGCCACCCGCTTGACGCTGGCCACGATCGGGAGCTTGCACTGGCGCATGGAGTGGATGAGCTCTCCGGTCATCCGGGTGAAGCGCAGCAAGCCCTCCATGTCGCGGTCGAACAGGTGACCGATGATGTCCTCCACATCGCCGCCGCTGCAAAACGCCTTGCCCTCACCCTGGAGGACGATGGAGCGCGCGCCCTCGCCCGAGGGGTCGAGACTGCGGCGATCGATCTCGAGGAAGAAGTCGGTCAGCTCGCGGTAGACCTCGAACGTCAGCGCGTTGAAGCGATCGGGGCGAGACAGCGTGACGATGCCGACCCGCTCGCGTTCCTCGTAGCGAAAACTGCGAGGGGTGGGCTTGGGCAGCGGACGGAAATCGGGTGGATCTTTGTCGGTCATGGGCTGTCCGAGGAGGGCTGCGGGGCGACGAGGATACCGCCCCCTACTGCAGTGACAGGTGTCCTGCGATCGGTGGGGCTCGTGAGAACAGTCCAATGTCGCGGAGCAACACGCGGTCGCCCGTCGCGGCGTTGCGGAGCGTCACCCCGAACGCAGCGGCCGCGCCGGTCGGCGTCCAGCGTACGGGCGGTGATTGCCAAGAGCCGCGCCGTGCATCGGGGGGGTCGATCTCGGTGAGCACCTCGCCGCCCACCGACAGCACCAGTCGTGCGTCGGGATGGAGCGTCATGGCGGTGAGGGTGACGACCACGTCGACCGGGTCTCGGCCCGCGGCGGGGAGCATGGCCACGGGGAAGTCGACGGCGGCTTCGGGGGTGACCACGATCGATGGGCCTTCGAGCTTGGGGGCGGGGCGCAGGCCCGGGCGTCGCCGCGAGAGGCCGCGAGCCGGCACCCATGCGACCGCGTCGACCGGGTGACCGAGCGACCGCGCCGGGGCGAAGGTCGTCGCGGTGGTGGGGGCGTGGGCCAGGGCCGAGCTGTCGGTCCCGAGCAGGCGGACCTCGATCACACCGCCATGCGGGCACCGGGCCTCGGCGATGCCCTCGGGCGCGCCGACGATGGTGACCCGACGCGGACGGCTGGCAAAGGTGAATGGGCCCAGCGTGTCGCGGTGACGTGGGGCGCGACCGGGAGGATCGAGCCCGACCGGGAGACCATTGACCTCCAGTCGCCACCGCGGGTTGGTGGCGGCCGTACCCGGCACGGCGACGACGACCAACGACACCGCGGTGTGGCCGGCTGCACCCGTCTCGGGCAGCTGTAGCTCCAGCGGTCTGGAGCCCAAGCACGGTGAGCCTTCGACCGGAACCTCGCCCGATGCGGTCAGCCCGGGGGGGCCGTCGGCCACCCATCGACCCTGCATCGTACGTAGCCGCCAGCGCTCGATCTCCGCCCAGCGGTGAGGCTCCACTTCCACGTGCAGCAGGGCCATGCGCAGCCCGTCTCGGGTGACCCGCGTGGGAGGCCCCTGCGGGCTGGGGCTGAGCCGGTCGACGAACATCTCCACCAGATCCACACGGCGAGCGACGAACGGCGGGGGCAGCAGATCATCGAGCCCCGCGACGCGAGTCTTGGTGCCGTCGTCCTCGACGCGCGTGTGGTGCTTGGTCGCCTCGTTGAGCAGCAGGAACACGGGGCGCGGCTGCAGACCGTGGCGCTGGGGCTGGGCCACGAGCAGCTCGTGGAGGGTGGCGTATGCGGCCTCTTTGTCGCGGTAGGGCAGGACCGCGATGCCGTGGCGAAACGCGAGCGCGCCACCCACCTGGTTGTAGGTATGACCGCTGTGCCAGCCCTCACCCCCGGCGATGACCACCGCATCGTCGGGCAGGTGGGCGGCGAGATCATCGACGACCCGATCGGCGCCTTCGAACTCGGCCAGCCGCGTGACGGGATGGACGACCAGGACGCCGGCCACCGACCACACCAGGCCGCACGCGCCGGCCAGGCCGGCCACGCTCGCCAGGCGTCTGCGACGGACGGAGGGCGACGAGCCCCGGAGCCCAGCATCGATGGAGCGCAGCCCCTCGACCGCCAGCAGCAACAGCGCAGGCAACAGCTCGGGCACCAAGTAGCGCCCGTAGTAGTAGAGCGACAGCTGCGGCAGGTTGCGCTGGGCGTACAGCAGCACGGTGGCCGCCACCATTGCCGCCAGTCCCAGCTGCCAGGCGTGGGCGGCGGTGGGCTCCGGCCGCCAGCGTCGGACGACGCTCGCCAGTCCAATGGATGCGAGCCCCAGCGCCATGGGACCCAACATGCTCCACACCGGGTCGAGTCGACTAAACGGCCGCGCCGCCACCTCGGGACGCTGGATGACGAACGCGACCACGCCCGCAAGGCTGACCGCGACGAGGACACGGGGCGCGTGACGGTGGATGACGGGGAGCCACCGGGCCTCGCGGCGTCGGAGGAAGGGCAGCTCGTCGAGCACGCGCCAGGCGAGCAAGCCCGCCACCATCACGGCGATGAGGACCGTCGGGGTGGGCGTGATGCCTGCGAGGGGGAGCTGCCGCAGCAGCTCGTCGTGCAGATAGGGAAACGTGGTGGTGGCGTGGACGACGATCGCTCCTGCGATGATGGCGGCGTAGACTCGGCTTGCTCGCCGAGCGTGTCGGTCGGCCTGCGGTACCAGCCACTGGGTCGCGAGGATGAGGGGCGCGATGAGCCATCCATTGCCGCGGACCCAGGCCAGCGCGCCCAGCAACAGCGCCGCGTGACCCAGGGCGCGGGGATCTCCGTCACGGGCTCGGAGCACGGCGACCAGTGTGACCAGCACCAACATCGATGCGGGGCCTTCGCTCAGCGCGGTGCGTTGGACCCAGATGGCAAGGGGTGCGCACACCCACAGCGCGGCGGCGAGCCACGACCATGGTCCCGTGGGCCACAGTCGGCGGGCCGCGGCCCACAATGCCAAGATCGCGAGTGCTGCGTACAGCGGCATCACGGCGGCCACGTATCGAGGTCCCGCCACCAAGCCTGCCGTCGCCATCACCATGGGGTGGAGGTGGAAGAACTGCGCCCGGATCGCGCCCCGCTCGACGTCGGCGAGATAGAAGCCGGGCCGATACGCGGCCTCGTACAGACCCTGGCGCCACGGGGTACGGTCGTGGTGATAGAGGCCGAGGATGTCGGCGGGCCCCGGGTGTGAAGTATCGGCCGCGCCCGCCCGCGCGAGCACCTCGTCGACGGCGTCGAGCCGGCCTTCGCGAAGCGTGTGTTGGGCCCGCAGCGTATAGGTGCCCTGGTCCCGTCCGGCGAGCGGGTAGTCGGCGACCGGCCAGCGTAGACCGAGGCCCGCGAGCACGATGAGCGCGGCGGGGATGAAGCGCCGCCACGAACGAGCGCGCCGTGGAGGTGGGGGATGGCCCCACGGCCACGCAGCGAGCGCGGTCAGCCCGGTCGCGGTGACCATCCATCCCTCACCAAACCGACCAACGACGGCCAGTACGGTCGCGACGAGCCCAACCATCACCAACCATGTCGCGCCCGCGACGACGACCATCTCGATCGACGGGCCCCCGTCCAATCGGCGACGGCGCTCGAACAACGCCGCCAGGAGGGCTGCGAGCGACAGGGCCACCAGGGCGGACACCGGGGCAGCATACCGGGCCCACCATGGGCTAGGTCGGGTGGCTCGCCCTCGGCGCCGCGTGATCGAAACTTCATCGGCGTCGACGCGAGTGGTGTCACGTCGCGGGCGTCGTTATCGACGATCAGGGCGCGCAGCCGCGATCACGCCTCGTCTGTCGATGGTGGGGGCCCACTGGCCGCTGGTGGCACTGCGCACCGTTCGTTGGCATGCTGCGCGAAGGCATGGTCACGTATCTGGATGGTCAGTGGGTCGACGACGAAAATGCCGTCGTCAGCGTGCGCTCTCGGGCGCTCAACTACGGCATGGGCTGCTTCGGCGGCGTGCGAGGATATCTGGCCGACGACGGCAACGAGGTCTACGTGTTCCGGTTGGAGGCGCACATCACCCGCCTCGCCGAGTCCGCCCACATCCTCTATCTGAGGATGCCGGGCACGGTCGATGAGACGTCGAGCATCGTGATCGATCTGCTCCGTCGCAACGAGGTGCACCACGACGTCTACGTGCGGCCGCTGCTGATCCACAACTCGAACCAGCTGGCGCCCGTGCTCGACGAGACCAGCACCAGCTGCATCATGTTCTGCATGCCGCTCAAGCGCTACATCGACAAGGACGCGATCGATGTCTGCGTCTCGTCGTGGCGCCGCGTACGTGACAACGCCATCCCCTCCCGGACCAAGCCGACCGGCGCCTACCTCAACAGCGCGCTCGCCCGACGCGAGGCCCACGACAACGGCTTCGACGAGGCGATCTTCCTGACGGAGAACGGCAAGGTCTCCGAGGGCAGCGCCGAGCACATCTTCCTCATGCGTCGGGGCACGCTGGTCAGCCCCCCGAGCACCGAGGACAATCTCGACGGAATCACGCGGCGCAGCATCATCACGATGGCCACCGAGGATCTCGGGATGAAGTTCGAGGAGCGGGAGATTGGCCGCTCCGAGCTTTACGTCGCCGACGAGCTGTTCTTGTGCGGTACCGGGGCCCAGATCACCCCGGTCGCCAGTGTCGACCGTCGCTCCATCAACGGAGGCAAGATCGGCGAGGCCACCAAGGCGCTCCACAAGCACTTCGACGACGTGGTGCACGGCCGGGTCGAGCACCGCAAGAAGTGGCTGACTCCGGTGTGGGGCTAGGAGCGTCGGGGCCAGGAGCGTCGGGGTTGGGGGCTCATGCCGAGGCCCTCGGGGCGCCCTGACTCCGGTCTCCGGTCGGCTGCCTTCGGTCTCGTTCGGCTGGGCGCGCCCGGTCTAGGTCGGACTCGTACCGTGGCCGCGCCGAGGGCGTCGTGGGATCCCGGTGGTTTCGCGACGGGCTGCTGGCGGGGCCGCAGCGGGCCGTGACACCATCGCTGCGATGCGTGACGCGCCAGCCTCTCCCGCGAGCGATCACTTCGTCGTCCGGGCCCGCTGGGCCGTGCTCGTACTGCTGACGTTGCTGTGCGTAGGGGTCATCCCGGGGGTATCCCAGCTGCAGCACGACGACGACGTGCTGGCCTTCTTGCCCCCGGAGCATCCGGATGTGGTGGCGTTTCGCGATGTCGCGGACCGCTTCGGCATGCTCGAGGTTGCGCTGGTCGGTGTGCGCAGCGATGACCCGCTGCTGGCGCCCGAGCGGACCGAGCAGGTGCGGACCCTGGCCACTCGCTTGAGCGAGGTCACCGGGGTTCGGCTCGTGTTGTCGTTCCCCGATTTCCCCGAGGCCAAGGTCGTCGACGACACGCTGGTGGTGCAGCCTCTGGTCCCGCCGGGCACCGACGACCCGGAGGAAATCCGACGTCGCGTGCTGGCCAACCCCGATGCGGTCGGCAACTTCATCTCGGCCGACGGGGAAGCGGCAGCGCTGCTGGTCTATCTCAACCCGGCCACGGGCGCCGAGCGGGCCCGGCAACGCGGTGAAGAGCTCGCTGCGATCCGGGCCACCGTCGCCGAGCAGTGGGACGGCGACGCGTTCTACGGCGGCGCGCCCTTCATGGAGATCGCGGCCTCCACGGCGTCGCGCGAGGACATCGAGCGACTGTCGCCGATCGTGATCGGGGTGCTGGTGCTCGCATCGGCCCTACTGCTGGGCAGCGTCACCGCCGCGGGGCTCAACCTGGTGATCACAGGGCTCGGGGTCGCCCTGATCGTGGGAGCGCACGGACGCTTCGGCGAGCCGTTTTCCATCGTCTCGAGCACCACGCCCGTGATGATGGTCGCGCTGGGTGGAGCCTTCGGCATGCACGTGCTGGCGGGTTTCCAGCGCCAGGAAGGCAGCAATCTGGCGCGTGCGTCCGCGACCGTGCGCGAGCTGTGGAAGCCGGTCCTGCTCAGCGGGTTGACCACGGCGACGGCGTTCTTCGCCCTGCTCGTGATGCCCCAGGTGCCGATGCAGCGCTTTGGGATCGTCGCGGGGATGGGCGTGTTGCTGCTGCTGGTGCTGGCCATCGTGGCGATGCCGGCCCTGCTCGCGGTGCTGCCGGCTCGTCTGCTGCCGACCCGGCCGAACCCCCATCTGCCCCTGCGCTGGGTTCCGCCGCTGTGGCTGGTCGCGGTACTGGGCGTCGGTGCGGCGGCATTCGGCTCTCAGCTGCGCTCCGACCCCGACACCAACAACATCTTTGCCGAGGACAGCGGACCTCGACGCGCCAACACCTTCTTCAATGAGCACTTCGGAGGCTCGCAGTTCCTCCAGATCGCGGTCGAGGGAGACCTCACCCAGCCCGTGGTGCTGCGCGAGATCCGGGACATCGTCGACGAGCTGCGCGCGGTGGAAGGGGTCGCAGACGTTCGCAGCCTGATCGACCCGGTGGCCCTGCTCAGCGAGGGCTTTGGTGGGCGACGTGGGATCCCGCAGTCTCAGCCGCGCACGCGTCGGGTGGTTCAAAACCTCGCCGACCACCCCGCGATGGCGCAGCTGATGGTGCCCGAGGCCGACGCGGCGATCGTGCACATCAAGCTCGAGCCCGGCGATGGGCAGCAGCAACAGCGCGTGGCGGGGCAAGTGCGACAGATCGTGGCGACCCACGACGTTGCCTCGCTGTCGGTCGGCGATGCCAGCGGCGACACGCTGAGCCCTGTGGTTCGCGAGGCGGTGCGGGCTCGGCTGGGGCGGACCATCGGCGAAGAGGTCGACGACGCGCGGTTCACCGCGCTGCTGGAGGCCAAGGCGACCGCCGCGACGATGGCCGATGACCTCCGCGCAGTGCGGGACCGGGCCCTGGGCACCGACGAACTGGTGGCTCCCGTACCGGAGGCCGAGCGCCTGGCCGTGGAGCCCGCGGTGTTGTTCGACACCCGCGGCGCCGCGCTGCAGGACTATCTGCGGGGCAAGCTGCCGACCCTGGTCGCCGACGATCCCGAGGGGATCGAGTTCGTGGCCCAGTTCGTGGCCCAGTGGGTGGACGAGGCGGCGGAGCGCAATCGCTTCACGGCGACCTGTGGCGCGCTCGGCCTGCCTGCCCCGCCCGTGCGCAACGGAGACGAGCCCGGCGAGGGTTCACCCGGCGCCGACAAACCCTCGGAGGATGCCCCGACCGATGATCGCTGCACCGCGGTCGTACGGGTGCTCTCGGAGCTGGGCGACGCGGAGTGGAAGATTCCGCCAGGGGTGCAGGCCACGGTCATCGCGACCCACGACTGGAAGGCACAGCTGACCGGGCAGCCCGTCATCGGCCTGGCCTTTGCCGACAGCGTGACCGAGAGCCTGCTCGCGTCGACGCTCGTCTCACTGGGCGCGCTGTCGTTGGTGTTGTTGGTGTTCGGACAGATCCGAGCCCTGGCGCCCGCGCTGTGGACCCTGATGTTGACCGCGGGGCTCATCCATCTGCTGGGCCACCCGATCAGCATCGGCACGAGCATGGTTGCCTGCATCGCGCTGGGGGCGGGCGTGGACTTTGCGATTCACCTGGGCATCCGGGCGCGGCAGGTCGGCGGCGCGGCGGCGACCGATGCTCTGGGCGGGGTGATCTTGGTGACCGGGATCCAGCTCGCGCTCGCGTTCTTGGTGTTGCTCGCCTCGGAGATGCCACCGCTGCGGCAGTTCGGCGTGGGCCTGGCCATCGGTTTGTTGGTGGCGGCGGCGGGCGCCGTCTGGCTCACGCCGCGGCTATTTCCCACCCGCTGACGGGCTGCCCCCGCGCGGCGGCTGGACCGAACACCCCTTCCCGCCCGCGATCTGACGGGATGTGCTCCAGATCACGGTCCGGCGTGACCCGACGCGGGATAGAAGGCTGCGGTGACCGCTCACGAGGCGTCGGCGAATAGGAGCGGACGGCAGCCGTCCAACCCGCACGCCACCCACGAACGAGTCCGCCTCGATCGCCTCCCAGTGTGCACATCCCTGCACACTTCGTTCGCAACCCGGCCTTGCTACCCTCGGAAGCTACCTCATGAAGATCCGCTCGGTCCTGCTCGCTCTGTCTCTCGGTACGCTCGTCGCTACGCCTGCAGTGGCCTCGGTGCCTGCTCCAGCCGCCATGGCCGCCGTCGATGCGACGAAGATCCTCGCGGAGATCGACAGGCGAGCCGCGGTCTTCAACGACCAGACCTACAACGCCTCGATGGCCGTCTATAAAGGTGGCGCCCTCAAGAAGACCCTCGAGTTTACGATAGTCATGAAGGGGCTCGACAAGCAGTTCATCACCTTCACGGCGCCCGGCGACGTGGCCGGGATGAAGGTGTTGATGCAGGACGCCAAGACCCTGTACGTCTACACCCCCGAGTTCAAGAAGGTGCGGCGAGTGGCCGCCCACATGCAAAATCAG
>JAHZJA010000314.1 GCA_022601155.1 Deltaproteobacteria bacterium
CTTGGGCAGCTGCGCGACGCCTACGCTCGCGCCAAGGCGTGCCTGCCCGGCGAGCTACAGCGCACGATCGAGCGACGGATTCGGCAGTGGTCGGCGTGGGTGAAAGAGCCGGCCCAGATTCCCGACTACGCCTGCGAGCCTGACCCCAAGACCGCGGGATATCTGTGCAACTACCCTGCGGTGGCAGGCGAGCTGGCCCAGCTCCGGCGGTCCTGCGAAGGCACGTACGACCCCGACTGGGCCGCCGGGGACAGCAAGCTCGCTGTACCTGGCTTCCCGGATACCTCGGGTGGGGAGGACGAGGTACGGCGTCCGCCCACGGCGTCGGCCAAGGCGTGCTGTTCCGCCAAGGCCCCCAAGCATGCAAAGAAGTCGGCGAAGCCTCGCACACCGAAGGCTGCCCGGACCCGGTCACCCAAACCACCAGCTGCCGAGCGGCGCAAGGCCACCGAGCGCGAACGAAAGTACCGGGACGCGCAACGACGCGCCAAACGTCTCGCGTGCTCGGCCGCCGTCGTTGCGCAGGAGGTCAACTCCATCGACCTGGCGCCCTACCGAGAGCGGGTCGAGGCCGCCAAGGTGAACGTCAACAACGCTGTGCAGGCCGTTCGTGAGCGTGAACGGGAGCTCGCCCGGGCTCAACGCGTCGCCCAGACCATCAAGCGAAGCGCCGACGCCAAGTCCATCGATCGCCAACGTGCGCGCCGCAAAGTCACCGACGCTCGATGCAAGGTGCGATTGGCTAAGGGCGAGCACAGGCAGAAACTTCGCGACGAGCAACGCGCCCGCACCGAGCTGCGCCGCGCGACCACTCGCTTGCAACGACGGGAGGCGGTGGCCACCAAGAAGCAGCGCGCAGCCAAGTCCGCCGAGGCCAAGGTCGCCACGCTCGCCCCTGCTCCCAAACGAGGCTCGCGATGAAGCTCGACTCCGAAGATCCGCTGTGGACGGGCGTCGACGACGCTTGGACTTCCCGTGTGATCTCCCCAGCGTTGCTCGATGCTGCCCGAGGCGACCGATCGCTGTGGGCCGACATGGCCCGCGCATCGCAGGGTTCGACTCCAACGCAATGATCGGCGCGCGAGCGTGGGCTGCCGCACAACGCGTTGCGCTCTTCCACCAGGGCACGGGCTCGCTCGGTCTTCCCGCGGGTGCTCTGTCGACGATCGGCAAGGCCCTGGGTCCTCTCGCTCTGCAGCCGCCGCAGAACGTCGACCAGCTCGTCGAGTCGCTGACCACCGCCGCCATCGCCATCGCCGTCGAGGCGCTCTCCGCCGTGCCCGTGGTGGGCTCGATCGCCAGCGCGATCGGCTCCATGGCCCTCATGCTGCGCGCCTTATCGAAGAAGAAGCAGGAAGAGGTCCGAGAGATCCTTCCACCAGCAGAGCAGTACAATCGTAACGACGAAGAGTACGTGATGAACGCGCAGCTGCTGCCTGCGCTGACGACCGGCGACTGGACGCGCCTGTTCGTACCGCGTGTCGGGAACGATCTTCGACTCCTCGAGTTGGACACAGGCTGGATGCTGGCGTCGCACGATGGTGGCGAGGGCTTGGGCTTCATCCCGGGGTCTCAGCAGATCAACAGTGTGACGCAGGCGTTCTGGCACAAGAAGTCATCGCGGACGGGCAGTTCGCTCGCCGTGCACCAGGACATCGGCGATTTCTATCCGGGCCCGGCCCAGCTGATGACCGCCGTCGATCAGCAGGTGCAGCGCCCCGGACCCGCCTTGTGGTCGGTCGTGCCCTCCGAGGTTCTTGCTGCGTGGAAGGACCACCTCGCGGCGACGCTGACGTTCGCCTACGAGATGTGGCAGGGCCGTGGGATCAAGGGGACCGGGATCGACAAGCTCAACACCGAGCAGCGGCACATCATCGTCCAGCAGCTGGTAGCCCCGCTCCACGTCACTGCGCTCAACGGCGAGTACGTCCGGGGAGTGCTCAGCGCGAACTCCTGGTCACCCAAGAACCCTCCGACCAACATCATCGGTGCCTTCATCGAGCCTTGGTGTGAGCGGCTTGCCGATCGCCAGGAACACTACCTTGGGACCACCGCCGTGGCGTACGCGGATCCAACGAGCGCGGCGTTTCAGCGGGTTGCAGGGCTGGGGGACAAGCTCGCTCAGATGCGCAAGCTGTTGTTGGGCAGCCCCGCGCGATACGAGGTCGACCAACGAGACGTACCCGACGCGGCGTATCGGACGGCTCTATTCGAGGCTACCATCGGCTCCCAGTACAAGGCGCCGGGGTCTGGCGGGCCGTCCGGTCCTTCGTCGATCGACCCGGACTGTCGCCCGCAGCCGCGCCCTCCTGCGCCACCGCGGGGTGGCCCGCCGTTCTCGTACGTTCCGCCCGCGACGACGCGGCTCGATGTCTCAGCGCTCCCTGGTCGACGTCCCGGTGGTGGCGCAGGTCTGGCCCTGGCCGTGGGCCTCGTCGGTTTGTGGGGTGCTACCCGTTGGAAGCGTCGCCGCCGTTGAGGCAGAAGCTCGTCCGACTACAGGAGAATGCCGGTGCAGCAGTTCGTACCTATCGCCCAGACGCGTTGCAAATGCACACCCCCTGGGATCACCGGGGAACTCGCGGCGGAGCCCTGGCCTCCCGAAACGTGTCCTCCGTGCTTTGACTCGGTCGCCAGGCTGTTGTGGCGTCCGGCAACCCTCGCCTCTTCCCCCGCCTTCGCATCCCGCCCTCCACTGCCCGCTCGTGGATCCGGTGCGGATGTCCCTCGGTCCTCTCGAAGATCGAGAAGAGAGCACGCGCCGCATCGCCCGAAATCGAGCTTGCGGCGCTTCGCGCCCAAGCTGCATATTACTCCGCGTTCCCTCTTGTTGGTCGTGGTTCACACCTTCAAGTTCCCTTCCCCGGGCACCTTGGCCCTGAGCCCGTCCTCGGGCGCTGGGATCGACACCCGGCGCCTTGGTCCTGAGCCGGGTCCCGTCCGCGCTACTATCGAGCATGCTCGATCCTGAGCCTGGTCTCGTTCGAGCCACCATCGAAAACGCCGCTTGAATTTCTTACCCACCGAGGACGCCTTCGAGATCAAGGGCTTCATTCCGCGAGGGCCAGGGACCTTCCGCTGGGCGGCGATCTCCGGCGACCCCGAGGACATCCGCAAGACCGACGATGCTATCCTCAAGCTCTTTCCCGAGAAGCAGGAGCTTCGGCGGTGGATCGAGCTGGCGCGCGAGCAGGTGCAGTCCCAGGGCCTGCCGTGTCGGATCTGCTGGCTCGGCTACGGCGAGCGCCACCGCGCCGGCCTGCGCTTCAACGAGATGGTTCGCAACGGCGAGTTATCGGGGCCCATCGTCATCAGACGCGACCACCTCGACTGCGGCAGCGTGGCCTCGCCCAACCGCGAGACCGAGGGCATGAAGGACGGCTCCGATGCGATCGCAGACTGGCCGATCCTCAACGCGCTGATCAACACCGCGGCGGGGCCACCTGGGTCTCGGTCCACCACGGCGGCGGCGTCGGCATCGGCTATGCGCTGCACGCGGGCATGGTGGTCGTGGCAGAGGGCACTGAGAGTGCCGACCGACGGCTCCAGCGGGTGCTCGCCATCGACCCGGGCATGGGCGTGGTGCGGCATGTCGACGCGGGCTACGAGCAGGCGGAGCGCTTCGCCCAGCAGCACGGCGTGCGCGTGCCGGGGCGTACGATCTTCAAGAACGTGAACATGCCCGTCGCCGTTGATGCCACCGAGTCGGGTGGCGTCAACGCGGTTCGTGGATGCATCCACAGACTCTCAGTAGTCGCCCAGGCGAGCGACGTCGTCGAGCAACGCATAGGGCGCCTGCCCGCCGAAGCGATAGGCCGCGGCGTTATTGGGTACGAAGACTGTCGCCGCATCCACGACACCGATCGGCGGCGTCCCGAACGGCATCGGCAGCACCCGCTGGCCCGGCAGGCCACCCGTGCGGCTCGACCTGCACGTCGTAGAAGCGATGACCGTCGAGCTGGAGCCGGCGTCCCCCGATCGAGTCCCAGATCCACGTCCCGGCCGACACGCCCGTCGGCGCACCGCCGATGGGCAGCACCGCAACCCAGCTCGGCGCACCAGAAAGATCGAGTGCCCACAGATCTTCCTGAAGATCGTAGTAGCCTTGACCGCCGCCGTAGCAGGCGAGCTGTGCGACGGGATCCCACGCGAGCTGGGCCTGGGTGCGGCCCGAGGGCGGACCGTCGCCGCCGACCGCCAGGGGTTGCCAGGCACCGTCGCCACCGCCCGACAGATCGAGCGCCCATGCGTCGTCGAGGACCTCGTAGTGTCCCTTCCCGCCCAGCACGATCATGCGCGGGCCCACGTCGTCGAAGAACGCGACGTGACCGTGGCGGGGTACGGGGCCGGGACCCATGGGCAGCAGCGCCGTCCAGTCGCCGCCGGGCACGGTGAGATCGAGCTCGACGACGTCGGCGTACAGTTCATAGTAGCCACGCCCGCCGAACAGCAGCGCGCGCTGGCCCATCTCGTCGACGACCAGCGTGTGGTCGAAACGCGGCGCCGGAACATCCCCTGGGGGGGTCAGCTCGGTCATCGTCCCGCCCACCCAGTCAAAGGCGTGCAGCGTGCTGAGTAGATCGTAGTAGCTGCGCCCGGCCGTGAGCAGGATGCCCGCCCTCGAGCAGCCAGCCGCCCTCGAGCCGCAGCCAGTTCGTGGCCCGCCCTCGGGCGCCGGAGTCGACACCCTGCGCCTTGGTCCTGAGCCGGATCCCGTCCGGGCCGCTATCGAGAATGCTCGATCCTGAGCCTGATCCCGTTCGAGCCGCCATCGAAAACGCCGCTTCGTACCTGCGAAATCCGCGCTCTGACGGCTGCGGAGCTATGAGATGTGCTCTAGTCTGAGGATTCGAACCCGCGGCGCTATTCTCTCTGGCCCGTGGTCGACCCTGACAACAACTCGAGGGAACCTCCCGGTTCGTTCACCAGCGTCGATCGCTGCGTGGAGCTTCTCCGTCGCGGTCACAGTTACCCTGCCAATCTCGCCCACCTCGAGAACAACACCGCGATTCTCTAGCACATTCAGAACAGTAACGATCCTCTCATCGATCAATTTCATACCCGGCATATAGTATCCGAGCAGCGGCTCCAAACCTCGACCGGGGGGTAATACTGTATTGGGTGGATTCGGACCTGCTTCAGGAGCCCCGCGCGGATTTCTACCCCACTCCAGATCCGGGTGCTCCAGCCAAATGCCCGCAGGAAGATCCTCTAGCTCTTTGTCAGACAAGCCCCCGATGTATAGTTCCGCATCCTCTGCGGCCCAGTGGAGTTTCGCCCGGGCATGTTCCTGGGACGTCTCCAAGACCCGGCGGAA
>JAHZJA010000315.1 GCA_022601155.1 Deltaproteobacteria bacterium
CGATCTGTATGGGGGCGTCCTTCGCCTGGTACGAGCGCATCGAAGGCCCCACCGACGAAAATCCCGCCGGGGAGTTCGTACGTCACGAGATCGACGACGACGCTGGCCCCTCGATCCAGCTGACGTTCGTCGAGGACCTGTACGGCGACGGGGTGCTGCGGGCGGTCGGAGCCAATCACACCAACACCTCCAAGTTCCCGGCCGACAAGTGGGAGTCCGCGGTCTTCGCGTACGAGATCCCCGAGGATCCGCGCCAGCCCTGGCCCAAGACCCAGCTGTCGACGGGCATCGTCTCGCGGCCCGGCGCGTTCAGCTCCCCCCAGGCGGCACCTGGAATCTTCGGTGCCGGGGACATGGACGACGACGGCGACATCGACATCGTCGTCTCGGGTGACGGCGACCCCAATGTCTACTGGCTGGAGCAGGTCACGCCCGGAGAGTTCGAGACCCACATCCTGGTGGAGGACATGGGCCAGGCCGGAGCCATGCAGATCGGCGACTTCGATGGAGATGGCTCCAACGAGACCTTGGTGTCCAGCTACGAGCAGGACGCCCTGTACATCTTGCGCTTTATCGGAGACTAAACTTTGGGACGCACCGATCTCGGACGACGCTCGACGCATTGCGTTCGACGAGGTTGCATGAGGGGCTGAAACCGACGCAACGCTGCGGTTTCGCAAAGCCAGGCGGCGGCAACACCAGTTGCCGCCGCCCTTTTCGTTGCAGGGCGGTGATGCAGACGGGCCGTCCCCGCGGACCGGCCAGCACTCGACCGTGACCGTGAAGCATCCATTGTTCTACGTACGAGCAGACGCCACCCCAAAGTTGCGGGTGAGCATCCCCAGGCAGGCCGCACCGATCGCGATCTCGACGACCATGGCCACCACCAAGCCATCGGCGGGCATGCCATCGGCGAGGATGCCGAGCGCTCGCGCCGACCCGTAGGCGAGGTAGAGGACCGTCGCCACGAGCGTCGCGGAAAAAGTCAGTCGGCGGACGAACGCTCCGGCCGTGACCAACACCCCGCCGGCCAGCAGCGCGCCGCCCGAGGCCCTCATCTCGCTCAGAATGCTCGCGTTCGTAGGGAGCTCGACCCCGGCCGAAGCCTCGAAGCCCACCGGGTCGAACAACAGTGCGGCCCCGACCCCAACCGCCACCAACCCCGACACCACGAGGATTGCGTGGTGCAATTTCGGATTTCTCATACGCCTAGCTTGCGGGGCAATAGCGGGACTAACAACGAATCGACGTCCCGATTCTTTTGCCAATCGTCTCGTTCCGTCGGATGATGGGCTGAGCGCGCACCACCGATGCCCGATGTCCGGCGACCCCAACCCACCTCCCGCGATCCACTCGGGGAGGCACTCCACCTGCTGCAGCTGACGGGCACGCTGTACTGCCAATCGGAGCTGACCGAGCCGTGGGGTATCGACGTCCCGAGGCTGGAGGGCTGCTCGACGTTTCAGATCGTCACGGCCGGTCGATGCTGGCTGGAGGTCGAAGGCGCGCCGCCGCGGTGGCTCGCGACCGGCAGCCTCACGCTCATCCCCCACGGCACGCCGCACCGGGCTCGCAGCGATCCACGGGCCGAGACATCGCCGCTGTTCGATCTGCCGGTACAGCCCATCACCGATCGCTACGAGACCCTGCATCACGGCGGCGGCGGGGCTCGTACCGCCATCACCTATGGTGTGGTGCGCTTCGACCATGTCGCCGCGCACCGCTTGCTGGCCCTGTTGCCCACGCTGCTGCACATCGACACGCTCGACGAGCAGACCGACGGCTGGCTACAGAGCACCGCACGCTGGGTCACCCGCGAGGCTCGTGCGTTGCGGCCGGGTGGCGAGACCGTCATCACCCGCCTCGCCGACTTGCTCGTCATTCAGGCGATACGTGCATGGATCGACCGCGCCCCCGAGGCCCAACAGGGGTGGCTGGCCGCCCTGCGCGACGACCGAGTGGGCCGAGCCCTCGCCGCGATGCATCGCGACCCCGCCCACGCGTGGACCGTCCCGTCGCTGTCGAAGGAGGCCGGCATGTCTCGCTCGGCCTTCTCGGCCCGGTTCACGCGACTGGTGGGGGAGCCGGCCATGCAGTACCTGACGCAGTGGCGGATGCAGCTCGCACGAACCCACCTGCGAGACTGCCCAGAGCCCCTGGGTTCGGTCGCCGCGCGGTTTGGGTATGGGTCCGAGGCAGCATTCTGCAAGGCGTTCAAGCGCACGTTCGGCGCGTCGCCGGGGAGCGTCCGTAGCGAGCCTCGACCAGGATGGGTCGACCCCGCCCGCGAACCATCCAAGCCATGACCTGCCAGTTCAGCTGAACCGAGCAGCACATCCCCGACCAACGACATCGGCCCAACACTCCGGTACCTGGCCGTGCCAACCTCCCCCGGCTCCAGTCATCGAGCATTGCCCGGAGTGCTCTACGGCCGCCATCGGTGGCACAGGAGCCTCCGTGCGGCGAGGCGGAAGACCGTCCGGTGCGTCCCCTCGAAGCCTCGGCCGTCTGGTCGGCAAGACGACGCCCGCCGCCGCTACTGCCCGCTGGTGTAGCGCCGTTGTGACACCACCCCGACGATCGGAACATCGGCGGCGAGCTGGAACCGTCCTTCGGTGTCGCGCGTGATGAAATCGTTGGGCCCGACCTCGAAGCCAGCCCCCACCAGTCGCTCCCGAAGACGACGCCGTAGCTGTCGAACCGTCGCCAGCGCGCTACGATCACTGCGGCCCGTCGCGCGCATCGCCTGTACCTCGGGCGAGATCGCATCGCGAAGCAGCAACGA
>JAHZJA010000316.1 GCA_022601155.1 Deltaproteobacteria bacterium
GTGCGTAGCCAGTCGCTGGGGGTGTGTCCCTGGGGTAGGAGCTCGGCCGGATAGCGGTAGCGCAGCTGGTCCAGCGAGAACGTGCAGCGCTCGGCGACACGAAGGCTGTTGGCCACGGCCTCGGGCGTATCGGCGAACAGCGCGTTCATCTGTGCGGGCGGGAGCAGATCGTGCTCGGCGTTGCTCCGAATGCGGGTACCAGCCGAGCTCAGCGTGCAGCCATGGCGGATGCAGGTGAGCACGTCTTGGAGCGAGCGGCGGCTGCGGTGGTGGTAGAGCACCTCGTTGCCCGCGACCACGTCGACCCCGAGCACGCTGGCTGCTCGTCGCAAGGTCTGTTCGCGCTGGGCATCACCGTCGTGGCGATGCCGGGTGACCAGCGCATACAGCCGATCACCGAATGGCTCACGGAGCGCGGGCATCAAGGCGGGCTCGGGGCAAAGGGCCACCAGCCCCGGGCCTGCCTCGCGAAGCTCGGCGGTGAGCACCCGGCTGCGCCCCTTGGGGCAGCGCGCGCGCCCAGCCGACAGCAGCTGGCACAGCGTCCCGTAGCCCGCCCGATCCTGGGTCAGCAACACCACCTGGCGCTGCGGCCCGTCCTCGTCGTCTTGCACGGTGACCTGTGCGCCGTAGATCATGCGCAGGCCCAGCTCTTTGGCGCGCACGTGGGCGCGGACGATCCCGTAGACGCCATCGCGATCGGTCAATGCCAGTGCCGGCAAGCCGAGCTCGTGCGCCCGCTCGACCAGCTGGGCGGGATGGCTGGCTCCTTCGAGGAACGAGAAATTGCTCTTGGCCCACAGCGGGACGTACATCGTCGCTGGACTATACTGATAATCAGTTCAGTATGGTCGCGACGAAATCCAAACTGCCTCAAACGGGCAACAAACCGCCCATGGCGGCATCTTCAGCCCGACGAACGCGGGCTCGAGCCCCGGTCGTGGCGCGGTCTCGTTTCGTGGTGATTGTTCGCGACGGCTGCGGTGGTCCGCTACGCTGATGACGATGCGTGAGGCGCTGCAGCGGTTCGTCGAGCACATGCGCGACGAGGTTCGGGCTTCGCCCCACACCGTGCGGGCCTACCACCGCGACATCAGCCAATTCCTCGATACCGTGGAGCAACGCACGGAGCGCGAGCCGGTCGTCGAGGATCTCGATGTTCGCCAGGTTCGGGCCCACCTGGCCTCGATGCACGGCAAGCGGGCCCCGTCCACGATGTCGCGCAAGCTGTCGGCGCTGCGACGCTTTGGGGAGTACCTGCGGCGCCAAGGCCTGGTCGCCGACAACGAGGTGGCGCTCATCCACAGCCCCAAGCGAAGGCAGCGGCTACCGGTGGCGCTCCCCGTCGACGACGTCGGGGCGATGATCGAGCAGCCGGAGCCCGACGACGTCAAGACGCGCCGCGATCGTGCCGTGCTCGAGGTGCTCTACGGCGCCGGCCTCCGGGTCAGCGAGTGCGTTCGGCTCGACGTCGATCACCTGCGCTGGGAAGGCGCGCGGCTGCGGCTGCGGGTGGTCCGGGGCAAGGGCGGCAAGGATCGGCTGGTGCCCGTCGGTCGCAGTGCGGCCCAGGCCCTGCGCGCCTATCTCGACAGCCGCGAGCAGCTGGTGCGTCCCCGCTCGCCGCTCGAGGCCGTGTTCCTCGGCAACCGTGGCGGGCGCCTGTCCGACCGTCAGGTGCGGTACCTGGTGGAGCGCCGCAGCGTGGCTCAGGCCCAAGCGCGGATTAGCCCCCACGGGCTACGGCACAGCTTCGCCACGCATTTGCTCGAGAGTGGGTGCGACCTACGGGCGATCCAGTCGATGCTGGGCCATGCGAGCCTGTCGACGACCCAACGCTACACCCACCTGAGCCTGGGGCGGATCATCGACGTCTACGAGCACGCGCATCCTCGGGCTCGACCGCCCGCGGGCAAGCGCATGGACTCGTCCGGCGGCGAGTCGACCTGACTCGGTCCCGAGCATCGAAGCTCGTGGCGACGGTGAAGCCGGCCTGACCTCGGGGTGCCTCAATACCCCAGCTGGACCAGCGCCAGCGCAATCCCGGCGGGTAGCGCCTGCACGAACAAGATGCTGCGCTTGGCGCTGTACGCCCCGTAGATCCCCACCGTGACGACGAAGGCCAGCAACACCGCCGTGGTCGTCGTCTCCCCTGCGAGCACCGACCACAGCAGCGCTGCGCCAAGGGCCCCGTTGTAGATCCCCTGGTTGGCGGCGAGGACTCGCGAGTCCTCCGCCTGCTGGACCGAGTATCCGAACCGCCTGCGCACTCCGGGCGTGGTCCACAAGAACGTCTCGACCACCATGAACAGCACGTGGGCGATGGCGACGAGGATCGCGAAGCTAGATCCGAGCATGAGTAATAATTGAACGATCGTTAATTATAAGACAAGCTCTATCTGCCGCCGCTCACGGCCAGCCTTCGAGCGTCAGCGCACGGTCGCGGGAGCGGCGTCGGTGGTGCCCACGCCCGTGAGCTCGAGCGCGTGATCGGCAATACGGCGGAGCTTGGCCATGCTGGACCCGCCACGGGACATCACGTGGATCGAGACCACGGTAGCGACCAGCAGCTCGGCGTGCGCCTTGGCGTGCGGGTGCTCCCCGAGACAGCGAACGAAGAACGCCTCCAGCCCTCCCAGTCGGGCGGAGACCTCGGCCTGGCTGTCGGGATCGAGCCCGGGTGACTCCACCGCCGCGTTGACCAGCAAGCAGCCCTGGCCGCGCCTGGAGGAGGCCGTGATCATCCGAAACCACCGACGGATCGCGGCCGGCTGGGGGCGCAACTTGGGCAGCTGGACCTCGACGTAGCGGGCCAGCACTCGCCGAAAAAATGCATCCTTGCTGTCGAACGCGGCGTAGAAGCTACCGGGGTTGATCTCCATCGCCTCGCACAGCTGCCGTACCGATGTGCCTGCGTACCCCTGCTTCCACACGAGGGCCACGGCAGCATCGAGCGCGTGCTCGGTGTCGAACTCGCGTGGACGGGGCACGACATGGGTGTAGCACGGCGGCCTCGGTCATCGTCGACCCGCCCCACGCACTCGCGCATTGTTCGCCACAGTCGGGGCGTCAACGTCGTGGACGTTCGCGCTCGGCGGTGCGGGCCAACGTCGTGCGGTCGGCGGGGACCGGGCCAGTCGAGCTGGCATCGGTGTACTCCCCGAGCCCCGTCGCGTTCGCGGTCGGGCCCCCGACCGTCACCCGCCGGCTACCCACCTTCGGCGGACAGCAGGCCCGACAATCAGGGCTCCGGGATCGACGGACAGCCGAAGTCGATCCGGACCGAGCCGTCCGCGAAACCCTGCAGGCTGTTGCAGGTCTGGGGGCACAGCGTAATCCACGTCGTTGTCACCGGATCGTCGTAGTACCAGCCATGGGAGTCCTCGGCACAGGCGGTGACCGAGTCGACACGGCCTACTGGCAGCCGTGTTCCCTGGCCGTCGTCGAACTCGATGTCGACATCGTACGGGTCGAACTCCACGCCCTGGGGGGACGGCGGGACCTCGAAGGCACATGCGAGCTGGCTGCCTGCGATGACCTCGTCGCTGAGCGAGTCGAACACCGCCTGGAAGTCCTGCTCGCACAGGTCCGCGGCCACTCCACCGGCCTCGTTGGACAGGGCGATGTAGTTGTCCCCGATCCCCACCGCGCTGTCGCAGTCGGAGTGGCAGACCACCGAGTGGTGCGTGGTGCCCGAGTAGGTCGGGTCGAGGGCGAGGAACTGGGCCTCGAATTCCATCCACTCGATGTTCGAGGTGTCATCGGTGACGACCACGATGTGCTTGGCGGAGCCCGGGCGGATCACATCCGACCACTGCTCATGGGTGTGGAGCAGACGATCCCATGCATCGTGACTGCCGACTCTCTCGTCGATGTGGGTGAAGACCGGTCGATCGTTGTCGACGGCGGGGCAGCCACCACCGCCCAGCGGCGGGTCGATGCAGATCCCGTTGCCGTCGTCGGGGTAGCTCGACACCAGCACGACTCGAGCATCGATGCCGCTGTCGGCGATCTGCCCAGAAAAGTCGTTCATGCGCGCCTGAATCTCGGACGCCTCGAACGTCATCGAAATCGAGTTGTCGATCACGAAGATGATATCGACCCTCGCCGCGGCGAGCTCGGACGCCTCGTTGAGCGTGGCGCACCCGTCGCTCAGCGGGCCAACCCCAGACCCGAGGTCCAGCCGCGGGTCGCCGTCATCCTCGGCCATCGCCGCACTCGCGCCGCCGGTCGCCACCTCGTCCGCCGGGGCGAAGCCCGTTTGTGGTCCGCTGCTGTTGCTGCAGGCGCCTGCCGCCATGCTCACAGCCAGCGCGACCACTGCCCTGGTCGCATCCCTGAGTCCGCTCATTGTCGTGAAACCTCCTGTTCGGTCGAAAGTGCGCGTCGCGGACTCTCCCGCGACTGGCGATCAGCCTCTCGGTGAGCGAGTCGCTGGCACTATCCAACGAGGTCCGCTTTAGACGAGGCCGAGTGACCCCGTGCGCGAGACGATGGTCTGCGCACCGGGGTGGGACGAGGGCCTATCCGCCGTAACCCCAGCGGTAGTGTCCGACGTTGGGCCCGTTTTGCCGATCGACGTGGAGATACAGCATGTCGAGATGACCGTCGTTGCCGAGGTCCCAGGCCGCCACACCACCGTAGCGACTGGCGTTGCCCCACCAACCGGGGACGCTGGTGGGCTCGGACCAACCTCCGGCGACCCAGCCCGCGGCGTCGAGCTGTCGACCGACGCGGAAGTAGCCCTGGTTTTCTCCGGCCGGATCGTCGATGTGGAACACCACGAGGGCGGGGCCGTTGGTCGCGTCGATGATCTCGAGGCCGGCGCCTTCGTTCGAGGAGCCGAACCATCCCGGCAACGCCGTCGAGGGGCCCCAGATCGCGACCTCACCATCGAGGTCGAGGTCCCAACCGATCTGCAGCCGCCCGTCGTTGCCGCCGTTGGGGTCTTCGAGGTGAAACACGATCAATTCCAGCGCGTCGTTGCCGTTGAGGTCGGCGACGGCCACACCGCCGCCATCAGTACCGTTGGCCAGCTCTCCACCGACCGGGAATGGCTCCGTCCAGCCACCAGCCACGTTGCCGTCCTGGTCCAGGTCGAAGCCGACGCGGTAGTAGGCCTGGTTGGGGCCCCAAGGATCGTCGACGTGGAGCACGACCAGGTCCAACGCCCCGTTGCCGTCGACATCGGCCAGGGTGATATCGCCGCCCTCGGCCTCGCTCGTCCCAGCGAGCGCGGGGATCTGACGGGGCTCGGTCCACCCCAAGGTCGGATCGCCCTTGTCGTCGAGGTTCCACGCAATGCGGTAGTAGCCCCGGGTGGGGGTGACCTCGTCTTCGATGTGGAAGACGACCATGTCGGGCCCCGCGCCCGCGCCGACCTCTCCGATCGCCACTCCAGCTCCACCCGTGTGGTTGCCGAAGTTCCCGGGGATCTGGGTGGGCTCGCTCCACTCCACCGCGAGGGTCGTCATGTCGCAATAGACCAAGTCGGGCTCTTCGCCCAGTGGTCCATCGGGGTCGATGACATAGTTGCCATCGTCCGCGTCGGGCTCGAAGTCCTTGATGTCCTCGCAGCTCGCAGGGATGCTGCAGTTTGCGAGGCAACCGTCGCTGGAGTCCACATCACCGTCGTCGCAGACTTCGTCAGCGCCGTTGAGCGTACCGTCGCCGCAATATGCCGCGGCGGTGCAGTCAGCATTGCACCCCCCGTAGCTGCCGTCGTTGATGCCATCGTCGCACTCCTCCGCACCTTGTACGAAACCGTCGCCGCAGACGGCCATCTCGGGCGGGAGCTCGCCGGTCCCGGCGTCTCCGGACGCACCGCCATCGCCCGAGGCCCCGGCATCATCGTCCGCGGCCACGCCCGAGTCGGCGGATGATTCGGTGGCCTCGCCGTCGTCTCCGGCTTCTGTGGCGGATCCACATCCGGCCAGCATTGCGCAGATGGCCAAGCCGACTCGAGCGCGCGAGATGGCGAAAGTAGTATGGCTATAGTTCGTCTCGTTCATGTCCGATCTTCCTTCTGTGGTTCTCATGCTCGACACCGATGTTCGACCGCGGGCGCGCCCGTTGGGGGCCGAACCGTGAACCATCGGCGGAGTCGTAGTTAGGTCACCGCGGTCGAAGAGGGACATTCACAATCGAGTGACTTAGAGGCCGATTTTTCTGCGATGTAGTCGTGTGGAAAAAACCTCTGCCATAGCCGGAATCGATGTCAAAGCCGGTGTCCAAGACCGCTTTGGGTTGCGGCGGATCAGGCCCGGGGTAGAGCTTCGCCGCGCCCGGATTCGAGGCGAGGGACGCCGCAGACGCCAGTACGCTGCCATCGTCGACGCGTGACGAAGGGCAGGGGTTTCGGCGTGCGCACGGCGGAACGACGACGCGCCTCGAGCGACAGCCCAAGGCGCGGATGCGGTACGTGCGGTGGGCCGTGGCCCGTTGTCACTCAGATCAGGTCGGCGGACACGCTGGCGGGCGCGAGCCGACGACGTCGACCCTGGGCCTGGCCCCAGGGCGCCATAGCGGCGTCTGGAGCCGGTCGAACGAGTGCTCCTCGGTCGTGGGACCCGGATGGACGGGCGACTTCGGCGGTGGAGCAGACGCCGGACCTGGATCGAGGTGGGGTACTCGACCGCGGAACAGACTCGGTGCGGGCCACCCGATGACCCCTACGATGGGGCCGTCGTTGGCCACGCCGATGAATGTCTACCCACCGTAGGCCCAGCGATAAAACCCCGGGTTCGTTCCGCTGCGCTCATCGATGTAGAAGTGGACCACGTCGAGACGACCGTTGCCGCCGAGGTCCCAGGTGGCTACACCGCCGAATCCCGTGTCGTAGCCGAACGAACCGGGGATGGGCTCGGGAACCGACCAGCCTCCCGCGAGGCCCCCCGCTCCGTCGAGCTGGCGACCGACTCGGGAGAAGGCCGGGTTCTCCCCAGAGGGATCCTCGTAGTTGGTGGCCAGCAAAGCTTGTCCGTTGGTTGCCTCGAAGACCTCCAGCCCTGCACCCTGGTTGGACACACCGAACGAGCCGGGCATCAGGGCGGGTGGGGCCCAGATTGCGACCTCTCCGTTGGTGTCCAGGTCCCAGCCGATCTGCGTGAGGCCTCGTGCGTCACCGTCGGGGTCTTCTACGTGCAGCACGATGAGATCGAGTGCATCGTTGCCATTGAGGTCGGCCACGGCAATGCCACCGCCATCGGTGTCGCTGTCGAGCTGCCCCGTGATCTCGAACAGCTCGGTCCAGCCGCCCGCCACGTTGCCGTTTTGGTCGAGGTCGAAGCCCACACGGTAGTAGGCCTGGTTGGGTCCGGACGGATCGTCCACGTGGAGCACGATCAGATCCAGCACGCCGTTGGCATTGACGTCGGCCAGGGCGATGCCCCCGCCCTCGGCATCCTCGGTCTGGGGAATCGTGGGGAGCATGCGGAGGTCGGACCAGCCCAGCGTAGGCTGACCCGTGTCGTCGAGGTTCCACGCGATCTGGTAGTAGCCCTGAGTGGGCGTCATGTCGTCCTCGATGTGGAAGATGATCATGTCGGGCCCCAAGCCCGCTCCGATCTCGCCGATCGCCACACCGCCTCCGCCAGTGTGGTGGCCGAAATCGCCCGGGATCTCGAAGACGTCGCTCCAATCGACGGCGAGGACGGTCATGTCGCAGTAGACGAGCTCCGGTACTTCTCCCAGCGGGCCGTCGGGGTCGATGATGTAGTTGCCGTCGTCCGCATCGAGGTCGAACAGCTTGATGTCCTCGCAGCTGGCGGGGATGCTGCAGTCTGCGAGGCATCCATCGCTGGAGTCGACATCGCCGTCGTCGCAGTCCTCGGAGGCACCGTTGAGCGTGCCGTCGCCACAGAATGCAGCAAGGGTGCAATTGGCGTTGCAGCCGCCGTAGCCGCCGTCATTGAGGCCGTCGTCGCACTCCTCGGCGCCCTGGACGAGCCCGTCTCCGCAGACCTCCATCCCGGGCGGGAGGTCACCGGTGCCGGCGTCGTCGGTCGCCATACCGCCATCGGTCGCCATGCCGTCCCCGGCGGTGCCGTCTGCGTCGCCGCCCGCTCCCGAGGCGCTGGCGTCGGCGGTTGCCGACGCGCCGGGGTCCGTGGTCGACCCGTCGGTGGCGTCTTCGCCGAGGGTCGACGGTGCGCCGGGATCGACCGTCCCACCACAACCGGTCAAGACGGCACAGATCGCGATGCCGACTTGGGCACGCGGACATACGAAAGCGGGACTACACATGGACTTCGTCATGATGTTCTTCACCGAGCTCCCCCGTTCGTCGTGCGGGCTCGACCGCGGGGGAGGTCCCGCGGACAACGAGCTGCGGCATGCGAACTGGTAGTGGTGAGGTCACCTTCTCCAAGGGTTCGCATTCATCCCCGAGAGCGTTGTGGGTTGGTTTTTCTCATCGACCGCCGAAGACGAAAGAGCAGGGGGGCTCGTCGGAAAAGGGGCGCAATCCGGTGTCAGAACCCATGGCACGGACAGGAGCGCGCCCCTCCGCAGTAGGCACAGGAGCGATCCCAGCGACGTCACGCAGGCGTGACCGGCGCGGGCATGGATGCGCGTCTCCAAGTTCGGGAGGGTGGGTCCATCGGTCGGCCTGCGCGGGCACGGACGGTGGGTTCGTGGGTGGCTTGGCGTTGACCATCGTACGTGGCGGTGACGCCCTCCAGGTGCCTGTGCCCGTGACAGGCGTGGGCTTGGGAAGGGGCGCGCGTCCGAGCTCATGGGCGCACTCGTCCGCAGTCCTCGAGCTCCGTCGCCCATGGGGATGTGATGCTGGCGCGAGCACGGTGTCCGGGCGCGACTGTGGCGACGTGTGGTGTCCGTTCGCCGAGCGGGGGTGGGCAAGTGACTTGCCGAGAGGACCCGACATGACCGCGTGCGGTGCCCCTGCGCGCCCTTTCCTTCGTGCCGGTCAGCAAGCCGCGAGGGCCACCACTGGCAGTGGTCATCGCCTGTGCTCGCGTCCGACAGACGGTGCCCATCATCCCTTGGAGCGGTGCGGAGGCCAAAGGGAGCACGGTTGTCGAACCGAAGCTGCCCCCGAAAGCCACTGGCTGACGATGAAACCTCGGCGTCGATCTCTCGGTCGGCGCGTGCTCGATGGAGATGACGGTTCGAGTTCGGCCCGAGGCCGAGGCACGTGTCGCAGGGATACTCGGGGCGAAGGTGTTTGCGGTACCCCGGACCCCACCACAATGAAGACCGAGGAGGATCGACTCCATACGACGAAGTTGGTTGTTCATCGCTGCCGCCCTGTCTCCCCATTCACGAGGCGCGAGCCGAATGCTGGACAGAGTGGGAGTGTGTAGAACACTGCAACGACGGCTTGGGGGGACGAGGGGCAGAACAACGATGTGTATGAGCCGTGAAGATGATCGCGCTGGGGTAGAGCACGGCGAAGGGCATCCAGATCCGGATCCGAGCGGAGGCGTGGGAGAGCCGGACACCAACGGAGGAACGGGCCACGCCGACCCGACCGGTGATCCAGAGCCGGATCCAGATCCCACCGACCCTATGGAGTGCACGACCGTCGCCCAGGGGGTCACCTTCGACGGGACCTTCCCCTGTCGGTCGGCGTCGCTGTTGCGTGGTGCAGCGATGGGTGCGAGGTGTGGTGCGGCGGCGAGTACAGTCAGGCCGACCATCACCCCCAGCACGAGTGCGAAGGCTGGAAGTGCAATCCGTGGTCGGGCCCTCCGTGCGCGGAGCTCCTTTCCGTCCATCCCAGCGGTGAGTGCCGCTGAACAATGCCGGGGCTCGCCCCGACGGCAACCACCGTTGGCTCGCAGGCCCCACCTGCGGAGGGCTCCCCGCGGCAGATGTGCGCGCCCCCGCAATGCTTGTCGTTGAGCCCTTTTCGTCTCGCTCACGCCCGCTTCCAGCCTCTGTGGGAGCCACGTGGCGGTCACGTCGTGGGTCGTGCTCAGCTCGTCGTACGCCGGGAGCGCGGTCCGCGATGGCATCACGACTTGCGCCCCTAGCGACGTCGTCGAGCAGCTCCGGGCCAGGATGACGGGTCGGTAGTGCGGGCCACCCCAATTCCCAGCCAATGCCATCGATCCTCGCCGCAGGCTGCTGTTTCGCTTCGGGTGAACACCAACTTCGCCGTTGGGTGACTCCCGTCCGGAGCACGCTGTGCGCCAGTGTCCCCCATGGGGTGAAGGCATGAACTACCGACGACGTTCCTCGATCGTGGATCCACCTCGACTCCCAGGCCCGGATCCCGAGTTCCGCTGCGCACCGAAACGTGGAACGACACGCCCGCGGTCGCGAGGATTGGCGTCTCACGGTCGGCTCGGGGCCGGTCTCGCAGATCAGCAGCCGTGGGAGTCCGACACCGACCAGGAGCGGGCCGCGACGGTGCGCACCGACGCGGCCATCGCCATGCAAGCCCACGTCCTGCCGCTCGCGCCAGTCGTCGGGTGGGTGCGCCACGTGGAGCCGAAAACAGGCTGAATTCACCACGCCCGTCGAGTCCGATGGCGTGTGACTGCTCGCGAAATGCGGCGTAGAGGTCTCGGGCCTCATGGCCACGGAGAGCCCAGCGGATGCCTCGAGCCCTGGTCACCGCCGCCCCCGACGCCCCCGACGGGCAACGGCCCTCTGCAGAGCCTGACCCGGTCGTCCACACGCCATATGCAGACGGTAGGGCTGCCGGGCCCCCGCGATTTTCGGCACATGAAGCCCGGAGTCAGCCGTGGGCACCGACCACCGACTCAGAATAATCGAGACCATGAAACGAACGAGCGAACCACCTACGCAGCTGCACACCAACGACATGAGGCCTCACCGGGCCCATGCCGTGCGTCGGATCATCGCCGCGCTCGCCCTGTCGTGCGCCGCTTGCTCTGCCCCCGACCATGACCGATTCGTGCTCGACGACGACCGGGAGGAGCCGGACCCCATCCCTGACGCGAAGGCCAAGGTCTACATCATGCTCGGCCAGTCGAACATGGTGGGATTCGGCCAGGTGAGCGCTGAATCCGGGGGCGCGCGCATCAAGAATATATACGTGTCGCCGGACGAGGGCGCGGAGCTCGGCATGGAGCTGTCGGTATATTCCGGCGCCCATGAGCCCGGGGTCGACTACGACACTCTCGATCCCATCTACTCCGCCACGGTGAGGCTCAACGACGACAACGACGACCGGTGGCCCACTATCGACGGGCCCCATACCGGGATCGGTCGAGGCTACTTCGAGGCACAAGAGACGGGCGAGTACGTCTTCAGCTGGGGATACGGAGCGTCCAGCTACGCCTCGGTGATCCTCGGCGGCGAAGAGGTCTACCGCAGAGACGTCGGCGACTCCGTCTCCAAGCGAGAGCCGTTCACGGTGACCGAGGGGCAACGCTACGAGTTCCAGGTCACCTACTTCACGAGCGCGAGCCCCGGTGCATGGACGAGCCA
>JAHZJA010000317.1 GCA_022601155.1 Deltaproteobacteria bacterium
GCGAGCACCAAGGCCACGGCCCCGAGCACCAGCACCGGGCACCACGGCACCACGCCATGGTGCGTCGAGCCGAGCAGCGCGCCCAGATGGTGGCTCACGCTCCCGGCATAGTCGGCCAGCTGGTCGCCATACATCCAGTACTGGGTGCGAAGGTGCAGCAGCGGCCACGGCACGAACACCGCGGCCCCCAGCGCCATGCGATGCCACCGTCGAGGGCCTCCCCACGCGTCGTGAGCGACCAACAGGACCAGCGGGCCCAGCTGCGGCCGCACGTACGTGGCCAACCCCACCGCCGAGGCCAGGGCGATCGTGCGGGCCCGGGGGGCTCCCCAGTCCGCCCGCCACCACAGCGCGACTGCAGCCAAGCACGACACCGCTCCCCACAAGTGAGGCCGCAGCGGAGCCTCGGTGGCGTAGTAGAGCAGCGGTGTGCCCACCACCATCACCGCCGCGGTGACCCAGCCCGCGCGACGGGCCCCCGCGTCATCCTCGGGCATCGTCGCGGCGACCAATCGTGCCACCGCGTAGGCCAACCCCAGCAACACGAGCACCGCCCACGTCCGCACGCCGAGCACGACCACGCCGCCCAGCGACGAGCCCTTGCCGACCCCGAGCGCAGCGCTGAGCTTGGCCCCCACGATGCCCAAGCCGTAGCCCGGTGCCTGGAGCCAGGTGGCGCCGGCGGGCCAATGGTTGGAGACCACGCCCTCGTCGGTGACGAAGGCGAACAGCGGGGACATTCGCAGCGCGGCGTACTCGTCGTCGTAGAGGAGATCTGCGTCCACGAACAGCGCATGGAGATGCGCGAGCATCCCAGCGGAGTCAGCCTGATCACCCGGAATGTTCCACCAGGGCGCCGCCAACGCCAGCACCGTAAGGGCCACCAGTACGAGTCCAACGCGCCGACCCGAAGCGGGGAACAGCCGGCCCGGCGGGCGCGTATCGGCGATGCTGCCCACGAACCCCGATGGTAGCGTGCCCCTGATGAGCCTGCTCGGCCCCATCCTCCTGTCGACCACCGTGTCCGCGATGCTCGGCACCGAACCCCGCCCCGAGGTGGAGTCGGTCTCGGTGACACCGTCCGAGGTGGCGTATGTGGAGGCCCGGCGCTTCGAGACCGTGGTCCGCGGCCGGCCCTGGGTGCCCCACAAGCGGGTCGCGACCCTGTCCAAGGGGACCAGGCTGGTCGTGCGCGGCACCGTCGACAGTCGCGACGATCAGGGGTGTCACGGCAAGGCTTGGTATGCGGTGTGGCCGTTTGGCTTCGTGTGCTCCGAGCACGTCCGCCCCACCGAGGCGCCGCCCGAGACGATCCCGGCGCTGCCTGTCGCCGAGGGCAAGCGCCTGCCCCACGCCTATGCGCTGGTCCGTCGCGACGGTGCCCCGAGCTATCGCAACGCCGAGGAAGCGGAGTCCGACATCCCCGAGCGCACGCTGACCCGCGGCATGAGCCTGGTGGTCTCCCGTGGCGTCGACATCGGCGATCGTCGGTTCATCCAGACCTCGTCCGGCAAGCTGGTACCCCGCGAAGACGTGGGCTGGATGGGGCAAGGCTCGGCCTGGCACGGCGTCGACCTCGATGCCGATCGCGCCGGCCCGCTGTTCGCGTGGGTGCGCCGCAAGAAGACCCCCGTGCGCGCCACGCCCGATCGCACCACGCCCGCGGTCCGTACCCTCGAGCTGCGCGAGCGCGTGCCGCTGCTCGAGCCGGGCAGCGCCTCGACCCGTCCGCTGTGGTGGCGTATCGGCGAGGCCGAGTGGGTCGAGGCCGACTCCCTCAACGAGGTGCACATCGTCGAGCCGCCTCCGGGCGTGCTCACCGAGTACCGGCGACAGACCACGGGCAACGACCAATGGTTCGACGTCGACGTGGGCGAGCAAGTGCTCGTGGCCTACCGTGGAACGGTCCCGCAGTACGCCACGCTGGTCTCGAGCGGTAAGGGCTCCCCCACCCCGCTGGGCAACTATCCGGTGTGGGCCAAGGTCGCCAGCATGGACATGTCCAACCAGGAGTACGAGGATCGGCCGTACATGGTGCAGGGCGTGCCCTGGGTCCTGCTGTTCCAGGGCCACAACGCACTGCACGGAGCCTACTGGCACGATCGCTTCGGCGCCCGCAAGAGCCATGGCTGCGTCAACCTGGCGCCGCTGGACGCTCGGTGGGTCTTCGAGTGGGCGGGCCCGACGTTGCCCAAGGGCTGGACCGGCTACCTGCCGTCCGATCTCGCCCACAGCCCCGTCGTGCACGTCCGCGACTCCGGCAAGGGCCCGGGCGCCACGTTCACCCAGCAGCGCCCTGTGGGCCCGCCAGACGCCCAGGCCGAGCGAGCCCGGACGGAGGCGGCCGAGCGCCGCCGGGCCGCGCTCGCGGAGGCTCAGGGCCTCGAGGACGAAGGCGCGCGGGAGCCCGAGATTCGCGCGGGCGGCAGCGTTCCGCGCATCGTGGCGCCGCCGTTTCCCCGGGGCGGCTGACGCCGCAGCAGCGACACGCGGCCAACCACGCCGATCCACAGCGTCAGGCCCAAGTCGTGGCGATCGCACCACCCGGGGCCCCACCACACATGGGGCCTCGCGGGGGGAGCTGCGATGACCTCGTGGAGTTCGTGGTTCGCCCGTGTCGGGCCCGACGCGCGTGGCGTGGCGCGCCGCTTGTCGCCACGCGGACGCCGTGCGTACCCTTCGCCCGGATGATCGCCCTTTCGCGCGTCGCGCTTGCCCTCGCCCTGTCCGTGGCCCTGCCGGCCCTGGGCGGGTGCAGCCCCTCGACCGAGCTGCGGCGGGTCCGAACGCCGCGGAGCGGGGCCGACGTGGCCTACAAGCTCGACGCGGGTCAGGGCTACGACGGCCAGCTGCGGGTGGGCAACACCCGGGCCGTCGCCGGGCTCGACCAACCCCTCAGCCAGACCGCGACGTGTGAGCTGAACATGGTGGTGCTGGGCGAGACCCCGCTGGGCACCGAGGTCCGGGTCACGATCACCAGTGTCGACCTCGACTGGGACCTGCCGCCGTCGGCCACGTACTCTTCGCAGGAGCTGCTCGAGCTGGCCAACGATCAGCTCCGCGGCATGCAGGTGCGGTTTACCGTGCGGCCCGACGGGCGCGTGCACGCGCTGCCCGATGCCCCTGCGAACGCGCCCCCCGAGCTCCGCGAGGTGATCGAGACCCTGCTGCTGGGCATGGAGGCGTTCTTCGTGCCCACACCCGCCGACGGACTGCGCCGCGGCCAGCGGTGGGACGAGAGCTTCTCCCACGAGGTCCGCGGGCTGACCCAGCAAGTCGACCACCACGTGGAGCTCGAAGGCATGTTCGAGCACCGCACCGACGAGACCCGGCTGGCCCGGCTGCGGATCGGCCAGGACCGTCGGGAACAACGCCACAGCGAGCCCGACCCCCAGACGGTGGAGCGAGAGATCCGGGGGCAGATGATGTTCTCGGTCGACGGCTACCCGCTGGAGCTGGACCGCGAGACTCAGGAATTCGACCCCGAGTACGGCATGGTGTTCCGCAAGGTGCGCGCCACCTGGACCCGTGCCCGCGGGCTCGTGCCGGAGATGATGGCGCCGGGGACCGACGTGCAGGTGATCAACGACCCCTGCAACCCGGACTACGTGGGCCCCAAGCCCTGCCTCGAGCGCAGCCTCACCGCACCGACCGCCTCGGATGACGACGGGGGCGCCGACAGCCGCGACGACGAGGCGGCGAGCAAGCAACCGGACGCGCAAGACGACGACGCCGCGACGACGAGCGAGGCAGACGCGGCGCCGAAGGCATCGACCGATGCCAGCTCCGATGCTTCATCCGACGACGAAGCGAAGGCCGACACCGCAACGCCGACCGACCCGCCCGCGGGCAGCGACGCGAAGCCCCCTGTGAGCTCCGGCCGCCGTCCCTGAGCGCGGCTCAGTCCTCGTCCGCGTCTTCGTCCCGCGCGATTGCGGTGATCGTCAGGCTGCGACGGCTCCCGTCGTGCTCGATCTCCAGCGTGACGTCGTCGCCGACCCGCAGCTGTCGAGGCGACAGCAGCGTGGCTGCATTGCCGGCACCCATCCCCACGACCCCGGTGTTGTCGACCGAGATGATCTCGTCCCCGGGCACGAGCCCCTCGATGGCAGCTGGACCCTTGGGGGTGACATGGGAGACCCACAGGCGCTTGGTCTTGTCGAGCGCGGCCTGCTCCTCGTCGTCTTCGGCCTCGGGTGCGCGCGGGCGCTTGGCGTAGGTCGCAACCTTGACCAGCAATCCCAGCGTCCCGCGCTCGTCGGGGTTGATGTTGCTCGTCGCAACCCCGTTGATGGTGCCCAGGTCGCGCTCTTCGTCGGCCTCGATCTCGTAGTCGGTCTCGGCCACGACCCCGCCCATCCCCGTCGCGTCGCGATCGAAGAACATCACCTTGCCCTCGCCGGGCGGCACCTCATCGACCGAGAACCGGCCGTCCTCCCCCGTGCGGGGGCCCACCCCCGTGAACATGCCCATCATCGAGCGCGCGCTGGAACCTCCCTCACCCATCACCGTGACCGACAGGCCCGGAATGGGATCACCTGTCGCGGCGTCGATCACCTTGCCGCTCAGCGAGCCCCAGCCCCCGATCTCGAGGGTGACCGAGGCCGTGCTCCCGGCTGCGATCTCGACTTCCTCGCGCGCGTTGCCGTGCTCGCAGCTGACGATGACGTCGTACGATCCAGTGTCGAGCCGAGGCATCAGGAACTTGCCCTCCTCGTCGAAGATCTGCTGCTGGCGACGGGCCTTGCCGCGCGCCTCCACGGTGAACTCGCGGACGGGCTTGCCCTTCCACACCACCACGCCCTCGAGGCCCGACAGCGGCTCGAGCTCCACCTGCACGTTGTCCCCCAGGTTGACCGGCTCCACGAAGTCGCGCGAGCCGTCCTTGTGGGCCTCGGCGCGCAGCCGGTAGGTGCCACTGCGGAGCTCGCGAACCTCGAAGCGGCCGTTTTCGTCGGTCAGCACAGGAGGCTCGGCCATCCCCACCGACTCCCACCGTCGGAGGTCTCGCTTGCGGTCCTCGTCGATCTCGTCGTCGTCGTCGGCGCTGCCATCGTCGGGTTCTTGGTCGCTCAGCTGCTTGAACAGCTCGCTCGCCGAGTCGTTGCGGACCGCGGTCACCCACGCATCGGCCACGGGGCCCCCCTCCGCTCCCAGCACCACCCCAGTGATCACTCCATTGCGGGCCTCCACCACCAGGTCGAAGCCCGTGCGCTGCTCGCCGTCGGTCACCGCCGTCGGCACCGGTTCGGTGGGCTTTTTTGGATCGACCGGCTCGGCCCACTCCAGCGTGGGGCCGCGCCCGGACGTCACGGAGACCTCGTAGTCGCCGGCATCCAGCCCCCGGACGGTGTAGTTGCCGTCTTCGTCGGTGGTGGCCCGAGACTGCCCCTGCACCATGCCGTTGAAGTTGAACGACATCGCCCCCTTCTTCTTCTTGGTCGGGCGAAACGCGACCGTCAGCCCTGCCCCCGGACTGCCCGCGGCATCGACGACCCGGCCGCGCACACTGGCCCGCGGCTCGAGCTCGATGGTCAGCCCCTCCACGTCGGTGTCGGCGACGTCGATCGCCAGCTCGCCGCGGCTTCCGTCGTCCGCTTCGGCCACCACCGTGATCGAGCCCGCCGCCACGGGATGCAGATCGAAGTTGCCATCGGCGTCGGCCCTCGTTCGCACCACCGCATTGCTCATCGACTGCGTCATCATGCCGATCGACATCCCCTCGGCGTCGAGCAGGATCGAGACCTGGGCCGGACCCGGCGGCGAGACCCGCCCCCGCAGGTGGATCCCGGCGTCCATCGTCACCAGGACGTTGGTCACGTCCTCGTCGCGGACCTGGGCGCTGGACCCCATGAAGTTGGGCAGCGCGTCCTCGCCGATCGCCCCCACCGTGTAGCCCCCGGGCAACACGCCGAAGATCTCGAAGTACCCATCGGA
>JAHZJA010000318.1 GCA_022601155.1 Deltaproteobacteria bacterium
GGTGTCGAGGCGCTCGACCAACCAGGCCCACCAGGCGTACTCGCGAGCGGCCATCACTGTGGGATAGAGGTAGCGATCGGGGCCGGTCGGCAGCGCCTCGTCCTCGTCGTCGAACAGGTTCGCCGCGTACATGTGAAGGTCCCAGTCCGACAGTCGTCCTTGCCGAACCTCGGCTCGGCGCTGGTAGTAGGGGTCGATGTCCTGGGCGTTGACGAAGGCGCGGCGGGCTTGGTCGGAGACCTCGGCCGGGAGGGCCAGGCGGCTCCATCGCGCGGGCTCGTCCTTGCAGGTGCGCAGGAGATCGGACCATCCGGAGAGGTCGCGATGGTATCCGGTCCCCACCTCGAACAGGTGCTCGGCCCACCAGCGCACGCCGTCGCGCTCGGCGTTGCCCAGGCTCTTGGCAATCGCGTCGAGCATGGCATCGGCATCCAACGTGCCCGTCTCGGGATCCCGGGCGAATCGCCGTCGGCCCTCGATGATTTGCTCGCGAAGCAGGTCGCGCAGCCGTGTGGGATCGGTGCTGGGCAGGCCCATGAGGTCGGCAAAGCCGACGACGACATCCATGCTCAGCAGCGTGAACACCAGGGGCCAGTACACGGGATCGAAGGGCTCGCGTGGTCTCGGTGATGTGGTCATGGGTCCCCGATCGTCGGTGGGCTCAGCCGCCCGCGCCGGCCACTGCCGCGCCGCCGAAGAGTACGCCCCAGGCCGTGGCGGCGGCAGAACCTGCCGCCACATCGCCCACGGGACCGTCGAAGGGGAAGGCGATCGCGGCCGCGGTCAGGGCCGTCAGACCGACCGCTGCACCCAGCGCGCCCCAGGAGAATCCGGTGGCGGGGGCTGAGACCGGCCCTGTCCATGCCGAGGGGGCGGGACGTGGCTTGGTGACCCAGTCACGCGCGCCAGGGGGCGGCGGGGGGCCGCCCTTGCAGTGCTTCTCATAGGCATCGAGGTGTTTCTTGAGCGTCTGTTGCTGGGTCTCGATCTCTTTGTCGTGGCGCATCCAGGAGTTGGAGCCGTTGGGAAAACCCAGCTGGGAGTTTGGGCCGCGGTCGAAGGGCATCGTGGGCCCCCCCGCGCCCGTGATCTGCTGGGCCATGCGCTCGGCGAGCCCGCGGATGCCGTCGGTCTTGCCGACCATGTTCTGCCCGATGAGGATGCCGATGCGGGCGAGCAGGGCGGCACACTCGGCCGGGCCCTTGGGGCCCTGGAGGAATGTCTGCAAGAACCCGGCGCAGCACATGGTGTTGCCGTGGTTCATCAGCAGCTTGTCGGTGAGCCGAGAGGCGCCCTCGCCCTCGAGCTTGACGTCCATGGAGTAGGTCAGCCACGTGGCCTCCTTGAGATTGGTCCCGGACTTGACCCCGCCCACGGTGCCCGGCTCGTCTCCCGTGCTCTTGGCGATCTCCGATGCCTGGTGGGCGGCCATCTTCCCCCCGTCGAACGTCACCGTCTTGGTGCCCTTGGCGATGTCGGCCGACACCGCGATGTTGGGATAGGGCAGGGGAATCGGGCCGCCCGGCGCGGGGGTCTTGCACACATCGGGCAGCGTGGCGATGGCGGTACCGTTGCTGCCCCGGTGCGCGAGGGTGAGCCCGTTGATGTTGATGGTGACGGCCATGGATGAACCTCGGTTGGGCGCCTCTCACGAGGGCGCGTGCAGGATTGCGGCGGCGCGGGCAGGACCGGCTCCGGCGCTGCTGGTGACCAAGATGCGGGGACCGGGGGAGTACCCTCGGTCCCAGGCGCTGGCGGCCAAGATCATGTGGAGGGCCGCGGATGCGGCTCCCACATCACCCCAAGACTCGGCCGGGGTTCGGAATCGTCCGGGGCGTGCGAAACGGTTGGAGGTCCGCACCAACGCGAAGGCCAGCTCGTCGGCGCGGTAGGTCTCTCCGTTGAGATCGCACAAGATGTCGTCCACCTTGCCGTCGGGCTCGGGCAGCTGCGCGAGCGCAGTCTCCAGGGCGCGGCGCAGGCCGATGCCGACGCTGACGTCATCGGTGCCCATGCACACGGGCTCGACCGCAGTGGAGACCGACTCCACGATGGCCAGGGGATCCAGGCCCACCCGCTTGCAGCCGCGGGGCGTCAGCAGCAGGCAGAACGCCGCCGCCTCGCCGGGAACGAAGCCCCGGGCATTGGCGCGGCAAAACAGCTGACCCTGGGCGTCGAGCGCACTCAACGTCTCGGCGCCGAGGAACGAGTCCACGCCTCCCACCACCCACGCATCTGCGGTGTCGCGGTCGGGCTGCTGCATCGCCGAGTGGAGCGCGCACAAGCCTGCGGCATGGTCGGCACGGTGGCACTCGACGGTGGCCGACCCGGCGCCCGTGGGTACCGCGCCCTCGGTGATCGCCTCGGCGACGGTCTCGAGTTGCTGTGTGCTGAGCCCCGGTCGCGGCGAGGGCAGGCCGAGCGCGATGGCCAGGCGCAGGCCCGACGAGCCGGCGCGGACGAGCAAGGGCTCGAGCGCTTGGGCCAAGGCCTCGCGGCCCAGGGCGATCATCCGTGCGTGACTGTCGGTGAGATCGCCGAGCCACGAGGCCTGCGCGACGGTCATGGGATCGTAGTTGTGATCGAGCATGTGCTGGTGCTCGGCCACCCGCGTGACCCGAGCTCGAGCCGCCGCGGCCACGGCTGCGGCGGTCCGCCCGACCGATGTCTGAGCCCCTACGCTCGCGATGCACAGCGATGGACCGGAGCCCGAGGGGGCATGAGTCGACGACGGAGCACGTGTGGCGTTGGGTCCCAACTCAGACCACCCGCTTGAGGTCGATGTGTGTGGAGTCGAGGTGCTGAAGGCGGCCGTGGCAGGGCATCGACGCGTGCCAGATCATCTGCAGGCGTTGTTGGTCGGGCTCGATGATGACGCTGTGCATCGAGCCTTCGTGCACGACGATCTCGTCGGCGATGCGGGTACGAAACACGGGGCGGAGCAACGGGAGCTTGAAGTTCAGCGGGCCATCGGGGTGCATGTTGGTGATGGCGACCGGCTCTCCGCCGCGCAGGGGCTTGGCCGACCGTTGGTCGAGCGGCGCACTTTGGTAGTACGCGTCGTCGAAGTCGGTCGGGGGAAGCGGCATGCGCTCGGCTTCCCACTGCTCGTCGTAGGTACCGGCCAGCTTGGCGCGCGATGGCCAGCGCGGGTCGACGGGACCGAAGCCCGCCACGCGTGTCGCCTGGTCGCGCCCGTAGGTGATGTTGGGCGCCCGCAGCCCCACCTTGCGCCGGTCGGTCGCCGCGTAGCCACGGCCGATGGGGTTGTCGGCCAGCCACTTGTCGGGGTCGTTGGGATCGACACCGCCGTAGGCGCGCTCGTACGTCAGCGGCATCGTTTCGAACGGCGTGGGGCTGGTCGTCACCCCCAACGCAGGCTCGATCCACGCACTGTCGCCATGGACCCACAGCGTCTTGCGGAGCTCACCGACC
Organism: Deltaproteobacteria bacterium; assembly: GCA_022601155.1. Lineage (GTDB taxonomy): Bacteria > Myxococcota_A > Polyangia > Nannocystales > Nannocystaceae > Paraliomyxa. Next base: position 3,436 of record JAHZJA010000318.1, read on the forward strand.
GCGAGCCCCACGCTGAGCTCATCGACGGCCTTGCCCTGGGGCGCGTAGGCGTTGCCCAGGACCAGGATGTCGGTGGTGGCCTTGGTCAGCACCAAGTCGGTGTCGCGCACCAAAGGGGAGGCGCCAGGCTCGCTGGCATACTCCGGCTGTAGACGAACAGGCAGCTGCTCGTCGGCCAACGCGGCGCTGCCGTCTAGACCGATCTCGCAGGTTGCCCCCACCATCACGATCCAGACCTCTCCCCCTCGTCGATCGCGCAAGAATGCACGCTCGGCGGCCAGTGGAGTGACGTTGATCAGCGCCCACATCGAGGTGCGAATTCAACGTAGCAGAACTGGCCCCGAGGGCCTGTGATCTCATTGCGCGGCCATGCACGCGGCGTCGACAGCGTCGCCTTCGGTCATGCACTCGTCGGTCTTGTTGACGAACTCCTCGCAGGACAGCTGCGACAGGCATGCAATGAAATCGATGAAGGCCATGCTGCACGCTGCGCCGTACTCCATCTCGCCGAACTCGATCGAGGCCTGGCAGTAGGTCTGGTAGGCCTCGGCGCACTCGGGGGAGACGGGATCCTCGGGGTAGCAATCGACCAGCTGCGCGGCGTAGTCGATGCAGACCTGGTTGATCGGTCCCTTGACCTTCTCGGGCTCGCAGTCGATGACCTTGCCGGTCGTGTCCGAGGGCCCTTCGGTGGTGCCGGGGCCGCCGCTGGTGCTATCGGCGTTGCTCGAAGTGCTCGCGTCGCTCGTTGCCATCGCACCGCCGCTGGTGCTGTCGGCCATCCCGCCCGTGGTGGTGGGGTTGGTGCCCGAGGTCGGGGCCACCGACGTGTTGCTCGGGGTCGAATCGTCACCGGGACAACCCGCGGCAAGAGGCCCGAGCGTCATCAGGAACATGAGGTTGGTCAGCCGATCTTCAGGCCACTGGGTCATGGCCACGATCTAAACATGACAAGTGGTTCATGCACCATTACTTCGATAGAACACCGTTCGGGCCCACGAAATTATCCGACGTGTGTGTCTAGATCGCACATTACCCGAGGGCCCGCATCGCGCGCGGCGGATGCGTTCCCACGAGTTCACGCAAACTGCGCGGTCCGGGCTTCCTTTAGTACATCACGTAGATCGACGGATCGATCTCTTCGGACTCATCGCCGTCGCCCAGCAGGATCATCGGCGCCACCGTGCCGAGCAAGGCCAGGTGGTCCCACTTGCCTTCCATGGCGAAGGCGCGGGCACACTGCCGAACCAGCTCACCGCGTCGCGGCTCGAGTCTCACGAAGGGCGAGACCTTGGCCCCGCTGCGCTTGACCCAATTGGATGCGTGCCGGCGTTCCGACCACGGCGTGGCCAAAGTGGTGGCGGTGTAGCTGCGTCGGTTGAACAACCGTTGCAGATTGGCCACGGGCACGAGCGCCGAGCGAAAGGCGCCCGACATGTACATGACCACGGGGGTCGTGCGGAGGTCAGTCCAGCGCGAATTCTTCTCGCCAGTCATTTTCTTCCTCCCAGGTGGGCTGCTGATCCTTGTGGAGGATGAAATCCTCGAGGACCAGCACGTCCATTTCGGTGCGCATGAAGCAGCGGTAGGCGTCGACCGGAGTGCAGACGATGGGCTCCCCTCGCACATTGAACGAGGTGTTGACCACGACCGGGGATCCGGTGCGCTCGGCGAACGATTTGATGAGCTGATGGAACTTGGGGTGGTGGTCCTCGTTCACGGTCTGGATCCGTGCCGAGTAGTCCACGTGGGTGATGGCGGGTACGTCACTGCGTAGCTCGTTGATCCACGTCAGCAGATCGTCCATCTCGCGGTTCTCGGGAGGCTCGACGGGCAGCCGATGGCTCTCCTTCACCGGGGCCACCATCAGCATGTATGGGCTGGGGCGGTCCATCTCGAAGTAGTCGCTGACGTGCTCTTCGAGGATTGCAGGGGCGAAGGGGCGGAACGACTCGCGATACTTGATCTTGAGGTTGAGCGAGCGCTGCATCTGTTGGCTGCGCGCGTCCCCGAGGATGGAGCGTGCGCCCAGCGATCGCGGGCCAAACTCCATGCGGCCTGCGAAGTGGCCGATGATCTTGCCCTCGTCGAGCAGCGCGGCCAGGGCAGGTCCCCGATCGTCGCCGCTGTGCACCTCGTAGGGGTACTCGTGCTCGTCGAGGAAGGTCCGGATCTCGTCGTCGCCGAACGAGGGCCCCCAGTACGAGCCATGCTGGTCGCTGGGGTTGTCGTCGGGGGTCCGTACTCCGCCGCGCTCGAGGTAGTGATACGCGAGGGCACAGCCCAAGGCACCGCCGGCATCGCCCGCGGCGGGCTGGATCCAGATGTCGTCGAAGATGTTCTCGCGCAGCAGCTTGCCGTTGGCGACGCAGTTGAGCGCCACGCCGCCGGCCATGCACAGGTTGCGCTCGCCGGTCTCGCGCCGCACGTGGCGGGCCATGTTGATCACGGCCATCTCGGTCACGCGCTGGATCGAGGCGGCGATGTCCATCTCACGATTGGTGATGCGGCTCTCGGCCTGCCGCGGCGGGCCGTCGAACAGCTCGGAGAACCGCTCGTTGGTCATCTCCCCCGAGTCGAGGAAGCCGAAGCGGTCGAGGTTGAGCGTGATCGACCCGTCGTCGTGGAGGCCGACGACGTTGTCGAGAATCGTGTCGACGTACCGGGGGCGGCCATAGGGCGCCAGCCCCATGAGCTTGTACTCGCCAGAGTTGACCTTGAACCCGGTGAAGTAGGTGAACGCCGAGTACAGCATCCCCAGCGAGTCGGGGTAGCGCATGTCGGCGAGGATCTCGAGCTCGCTCCCGTTGCCCACGCCGTAGGAGGCCGTGGCCCACTCGCCCACGCCGTCGATGGTCATCACGGCCGCACGGGGGAACGGCGACGGATAGAACGCGCTCGCGGCGTGCGAGAGGTGATGCTCGCAGCACTCGATCTCGCGGGTCCATCCCAGCTCGCGCTCGATGATCTCGAAGATGTTGAACTTCTGCGAGACGAACTTGGGGACGTGGTCCTTCCACATCTCTGCGCCTTTGGGCGCGACCCCCAAGAAGGTGTCGATGAGGCGGTCGAACGACAGGACGATGTTGTCGTAGTAGACGATGTGGTCGAGGTCGTCGACGTGGAGCCCTGCCTCCTCGAGGCAGTAATTCACCGCATGAGTGGGAAACCGAGGGTCGGCCTTCTTCCGGGTGAAGCGCTCCTCCTGGGCGGCCGCCACGATGCGACCGTCCGACAGCAGCGCGGCCGCCGAGTCGTGATAGAAGCTCGAAATTCCGAGGATGTTCGCCATGGCAGGCCTGTCAGGAGATGCGCCGGGCGGACCCCAGCAGACCCGTCTTCTCGAGCTCCTCGGCCAGCCCGCGAGCGGCGACGGAGTGACCGAAGGCCGAGTAGTGGGTGTCGCGGGTGGAGACGAAGCACCGCACGCGCTCGGCGAAGCTCAGCTCGAGGAACGTGGGAAGGATGTCGAGCACGTGGATGCCCGCGGCGGGGTCGTGGAGCTCGGCGAAGCGCTCGCGGTACGTGGCCAGCGAGGGGTTGAGAATCACCGACCACGCCGGGAGTGGGTTGATGACCAGGTGCTTTTGCTTGGAGATGGCCCGCAGCTCGAGGAGGATGCGCTTGGCCAGCTTCCACTCGGGAGCATCGGCCGAGGCGTACTCCCCGTAGGGCTGCACGGGCAGCATCTTGATCATCAGGTACTTGAGGTTGCGCTCGAGCACCGCCTGCTTGGCCAGCCGAACGAGCCGACGCTGCGGGTTGGCCTCGACGTTGCGTGCTCCCACGCGGTCGGCCTGCGCCGCCTCGAGCTCCGCGGCCTGGGCCGCGGTGGGACGGCGGATGACCGGGACGTTCTTGAGCGCGAGGTCGTCGCCCTGCAGCTCGAAGTACGGCTTGGGGGTCATGTGACGACCGCCCGCTTGATCCTGGAACATGTGGTAGGCCAGCTGGCATCGCCCCACGTTGTTCAGGTACGGGCTGATCATCAGGATGTCGGACTCCCAGGCGGAGGCGATTTCCCGGTAGATGAGGAACTCCTGATCGATGCCCGCAGAGCACAACGCGAAGTTGACGATCTCCAGGCCCGTGAAGCTCTTCTCGAGCATGGCGCTGTAGCGCTGCTCGACCTCCACGCTGTAGCCGAACGTGAACGAGTCACCCAGCAGGGTGATCCTCGTGACGCCCTCGGGCTTTTGATGGGGCAGGTCGCGGTCGTCGCGAATTCCCGCCCAGTTGGTGCGCACGTACCAGGGCTTGGAGCCCGTGGCCGGATGCCGCATCTTGACGTTCGGGATGTGCCAGATTCCGATGACGTCGTGGTGCTTCGTGTACCGACGGAGAGGCGAGTACATGCCAGGGACCTCGGTTTGCGCGGCCTCCGTATCACCGTTGGGGAGGGGCCGCGCGAAGGACAGTACCCACGGCGAGCCGACTTTTTCTCCCGTCTTTACCCGAGCGTCAAGCGTCGCAACGCGGTCGAGCACCAATCGTTTTGGTGGCGCAGCCCAAGTGCGTCTGGGTGGCTTCGTGGGTCACACAGCGGCCCAAGTCCCACCGGGCGTGCTGCGAGGGCCGAACGACGACACCATGCTGCCGCCGAGGCGTGCATCGGGGTGTGGAATCGAACCGGTCTGCGCTCGAGTGGCCGCGCTCGGGTGAGCGGACCCACGCGGGAGTGGGACACGACCGAGGGCAGTCACGCACTGGGCGCGCCTCGGATGTAGCGCAGTACGACGTAGCCGGGCGCGGCCAACATCGCGAGGGTGCAAAAGACGATGACGGCGATCTCGATGCTCACATGGGCTCCTTGGTGGATGGCTCGCTCGGTGCGGCAGGAAGCTCGAAGACGAACCGAGCCCCGCCCGATGCGCTCGGCTGTGCTGTGATCCGTCCGTCTGCCGCGTCGACGAGGCTCTTGACGATGGCCAGACCGAGCCCCGTGCCGCGTGCGGCCGCGCCCCCTTCTCGGTCGCCGCTGAAGTAGCGGTCGAAGATGGCCTCCCGCACAGGCGCAGGGATGCCGGGCCCCTCGTCGGCGACGGCCACCTCCACCCCGCCCTCGGTCGGGCCAGCGACGATGGAGATCGTGCCGCCCACAGGGGAGAATTTCACGGCGTTCTCGAGCAAGCCCATCAGGACACGACGGAGCCGCTCATCGCTCATTGCGACCAGGGGCAGTCCTTCGTCCATGCGGGTGTCGAGCGTGAGCTCCTTGCGCGTGGTCAGCGGGGCGGCTCGCTCCACCACCTCGATCACCGCGGGAGCCAGCGCGGCACGGCCACGGGCTCGGCTGGGACCATCGCGCTCGGCTCGGTGCATCTCGAGCAGGCCGGAGACCAACCGCACCAGCCGCTCCGACTCCGTTCCGATGTGGGCGACGAAGCGCCGACGGTCGGCCGGGTCGAGCTCGTCGTCGTCGATGAGCTCCGCCGCCCCCTGGATTGCGGTGAGTGGGGTTCGCAGCTCGTGGCTGAGGTTGGACGACAGCTGGACCGCACCCTCTGCACGGCGCCGGAGCATGACGATGCTGTCATCCAACGCCCGAGCCAGATCTCCTATCTCGTCGGGGCGGTCACGCTCGGGGGGCGAGCTCCACTGGCCGGCCTGGGCGGTGCGGGCTCGGCTGGCCAGGCGCGTCAGGGGCTCGAGCACCGTCCGGCGCAGATACAGCACCACGATGCCCAACACGACCAGGCTCACCACCAACACCACGGCCAGCTTGCGCCGCACATCGTCGACCAACGGCCCCACCAGCTTGGACTGCTCCACGTCGAGCTCGACACCCGCGCCCGGGCCGTCGATCGTCCCGACCATCAGGCCCCACCCCAGCATGGGCGCCAGCATCAGCACGAACAGCGCGACCATCAGCCGCCGCGACAGCGGGCGGCGCAGGGCAGAGGGCTCGGGCATCGCTCAGGCCTCTGCCTTCGCGCGGTAGCCCACGCCGTAGACGGTCTCGATGGGATCGAACCCGGGCCGCGCCTGGGCGAATTTTCGGCGGATGCCCTTGATGTGGGAGTCGACGGTGCGGCCCGATACCACCGACTCCCCGCGGTAGGCCTGCTCCACCAACGAGCCGCGGGAGAACACCCGCTGTGGATTCTCGAGTAAGGTCTGGAGCAGGTCGAACTCGCGTGGGGTCAGGTCGACGACATGCTGATCCACGGTGACCCGGTGCTCGTGAGGGCGCATCGTCATCGCACCGTGGCGCAGCTCGCCCTGCGGCTGTGATGGCGTGGTGCGTCGCAAGATCGAGCGAATGCGGGCCACCACCTCGCGGGGCGAGAACGGCTTGACGACATAGTCGTCGGCGCCCTGCTCCAGGCCGAGGACGCGGTCGATCTCCTCGTCGCGGCAGGTCAGCATCAGCACCGGGACTTGCGAGCGCTCGCGCAGCCAGCGACACAGCTCCACCCCATCCCCGTCGGGGAGGCCCAGGTCGAGCACCACGAAGTCGGGCGCGGTGTTGCGGAGGGCACGACGCGCGGCGGCGACGGTGCCGGCGGTGTCGACCGAGAACCCGGCCTTTTGCAGCGCGAACTCCAGCACATCGGCCACGGCGGGCTCGTCATCGACGATGAGGACGCGCTTCACGAGGGATCGGCTCCTGCAGTGGGGGGAGGAGAGCGCAGGCCGAGCCGGTTGTGGAGCAGCTCGTAGCCGACCATCGCCAGCGCAGCGGCCACCGCGTTGATCAGCACGTCGCGGGTGTCGTAGTGGCGGTCGGGGAGCAGCCCCTGGATGAGCTCGTCACCCAGGCCCAGCAGCGCCGACAAGACCACGGCCGCGATGTAGTGCGCCCATGGTCCCAGGTATGGAGCCACGGCTCGCCGCGCCAGCACGGCCATCAACCCGTACTGGAGGAAGTGCATCCGCTCCTCGGGGATCGACAGCCCCAACACCAGGGCCCCGACCCCGGCGCCCAGCACCACCAGCGCAACGAAGGCCGCGCGATCGGTCAGTCGCACGTCGAAGACCACGTGGTAGACGATGAGTGCCGCGGCGCCGAAGTAGCTCGCGGTGACCAGCAGGCCCACCGCATGGTGCTGTCCCAGGGCGACCAAGACATCGCGCGTCCAGGGCAGTGATCCGTACACCAACGCCGCGTAGCCGAACAGCGCGGCCCAGCTGCTGCGGGAGGCCGCCGCCCCGGAGACCATCACCGTCTCGATTACCACGCGAGGACGCACGGGCGCCAGCTCAGCTCCACAACGGGCCCAGCACGAAGGCGAAGAAATTACTCTCCAGACCACGCACCAGCTCGAAGCCGCGTTCGGGGTCGCCGACGAATGGGCGCAGGAACCACGACAGCTGAGCCCCCACCACCCCGTACAGCGCGAAGTAGGCCGCCATCGAGCCCCGCAGTAGGTTGTGGTCGCCGAGCGACGAGCGCAGCCGGAACCGCTGGCGAAAGCGGCGAAGCCCGGCGAGCCCACCGACCGCTCCCACTACCAACGCGAGTCCCTGCGCGAGCCGGTAGTGGTGTGCGGTGCTGGCCAGGAACAGCAGCGGGAGCGCCAATGCTCCCCACCACACCGCGGTGGCGGCCAGCGCATGGGCTTGCACCGACAGCGCACTGCGGAGTGACAGTGGCCGCTGTACCTGGGTCAGCTGCATGACGAAGAACGCGGGGAAGCACAGGGCCGTGGTGCCCAGCAGCAACATCGGGGCCTTGAGCGCCGACGAGACCATCTGCAGTGCGCTCCCGTTGAAGCTGCCCAGGGCGAGGCCGAACAAAGAGGTCCCCACCAGCGCGCAGCTGAGTGCTCGAACGATGGCGGTGGGGGAGATGCGTACGTCGTCGAGCGAGGCCAGGGTCGTTGGATCGTCGCGCAGGGCGGCGGAGAACACGGGGGGCGGGACGAGGGGTAAGGCGGGCGCAGATGGGACGGTAGACATCGGGGGGCTCCTGCTGCTCCCAGGGTGTCAGGCGAATGTGCAGAACCCGTGCAGATGGCGAGGAAACCCCGGGGAGACCGAGCGAGGCGTCACGGTCGTTCGTATCGTGCCTTCGCCTCCAACAGTCGCGTGACCAGCGGCGCTGGCCAGCCCTGGTCGGTCGCCTCGCGGTGGAGCTCGCTCAGCTGCGACCTCGCCTCGGCCACGCGATCGACCACGGTCAGCATCCGGGCCGCGGCGACGGCATGTCGTACCCGCAGCCCGGGCTCGTTGCCCGCGCGGACGATCGCGGCTTCGACCACATCGATCCAGTGCAGGCCCTCGGTCGCGCGCAGCTGGATCTCGGCGATGACCTCCACGATGGCCACCCAGGCCCGTGCCACGGTGCGATGGTCGTCGGCCTCCATCGCGGCTGCGACCACCCGCAGCAGAGCGGTCACGCGGCGCTGATCGCCGTGGACCATCAGCGCATGCTCGAGCTGGACCGTTGCGGCGAGTGCAGGCAGACCGGCGGCCGCGGGAATGGTCGGCTCCGCGACGGCACGCGGGCCCAGGTCTCCCAGTCTGCGATGCACACCCACCCGCGCCGCGTCGGCCCACAGCGGGCTCGCGGTTGCCGTGCTCACCTGGCCGAGCTCCGGTGGCAAGCGTTCGTCGTCCGTGCAGCGCTCGGGCGGCAGCAGCATCGGATCGAGCGGATCGAGCAGTGGCGAGAGCTGCCCGCTGGTCGCGATGGCCTGGGTCACCACGCCCATGGTGACGCGCTGCTCGGCGAGGCATCCGGCCTGGCGACGCAGCTGCGGACCCGGATCACCCTCGGAGGTCTGCAGGTGGCACAGGTCCTTGCGCACCGCGGCCCAGCGCCGCGCGTAGTCGTCGAGGTCGGCCAGTGATCGCTCGCGGAGCTCGGCTGGCATGGACACCGTGGCAGCACCCACCGAGGTTCGGGTCGCCGTGGTCCACCCCAGCTCATCACCCACCGACTCACACGGCGAAGGCGCGGCCGCAGTGGCGCCCCAGGCCACCGCGCCGCCGCCCATCGCCACGGCCAAGGCAGAGCCCGCGATCCATCGTCGCCGACGCGTCACACCGCCGAGGGCCTCGAGCAAGACATCCATGGTCGGCCAGCGGCGATCGGGCTCCGCCGCCAGTCCCCGTCGCAGGATCCCGAGCAGCCGCCGCGGGCCTTGGCCCCGACCCACCGCACGGATTTCCTCGCGGAGCTTGGCCTCTTCCAACATGAGGGCATTGACGCCCTCGAACGGCCGGACGCCGTACAGCAGCTCGAACAGCGCGACACAAAACGCGTACTGATCGCTGCGGGCGTCGACCAGCTCGCCCCGGTATTGCTCGGGCGCCATATAGGCTGGCGTGCCGAGCACCATGCCCGTCTCGGTCAGTCGAGTGGCGTCGGTCGGAACGTCGTCGCCACAAAGGGGCTCGCTGGGCGTGGGTCGGCTGCTTTCGTCTCCCGCTTCTCCAACGAGCCCAAAGTCGGTGACCAGCGCCTGGCCGGTCGCATCCACCATCACGTTGGCGGGCTTGAAGTCGCGGTGAACGAGCCCGGCTGCGTGGGCGGCCGACAACCCCTCCCCGGCCTGCCGCATCATGCGGAGCGCTTCGAGCCATCCCAGCTGGCGCTCGCGCGCCACGGCGCGGAGATCCCGGCCTTCGACCAGCTCCATCGCCAGGAACAGCCGACCATCGTGGGTACCGAAATCGTAGACCGGCACCACATGCGGGTGCGCGATCTTTGCCATCGCGCGCGCCTCTCGAACGAAGCGGTGGCGCTGCGACGACGTGGGCACCCCGTGCAGCAGCTTGAGCGCGACGCGTCGCTCGAGCCGTGGGTCGTAGGAGAGATAGACCGCGCCCATCGCCCCCGAGCCCAGGGCGTGCAGCACGACGTAGCGGCCCAGCACGGCGCCGCGCCGCAGCTGCGGAGCGCGGCTGGAGGCGGCGGGTCGCTCGACGTCGGGCGCGAGCAACGTGGTGTCCTCCGACGAACGGTCGCCACCAGAGCCACCGATGGCCGTCTCGTCCTGTTCGCTACGCTCGTGCTCGCGATCCATGCGCTGCTGGCAGCCACCATGGTACGGCAATCTCCAGACGCAACGACGCCCACCGTGGCTGAGCCAGCGGTGGGCGCGAGCGGACAGACCGTTGTCCTAGCGACGACGACGGCGGCGACGGCCGCGACGCAGCATCAGCAGCAGCAGCGCCAGGAACCCGCCACGGGCAGCACCACGCGTGCCTGCCTGCGGATCGATGCTGGCCTGCGCGCAGCAACCTTCGGTCCCGCCCGGTAGATCGGTCAGCCCCGTGTCGAGCGCTTCGTCTTCGATGTCGCTGGCTTCCTCGCCCGGGTTGGCGGCCAGGTCCTCGGTTGGATCCTGCTCGTACACGGCCGCGACGGCCTCATGCGTGAACTGGCCGACGTACTTGCTGCCCTCGATGTAGTTGATCGGGTTGTGCGGTGCGCACTGACCCTCGAAGCACGCGCCGCGGTCGGCGGGCGGCTTGCAGCCGAACTGCGGGTCGTTGATGACCTTCTCCTCGAGGTTCATCGCCTTGGACGCAGCATCGAGCTGCTGCGTCATCGCGATCTCCTCGTTCTTGGGGAGGACCTCGTACACCTCGGGCGGCTTGGCGCAGGGCTCCTGAGCCCCATCGATCACGCGGATCGTGTCGGCAATCGCGATGACTTGGTCCTCGCCCACGTTGACCCGATACAGGCCCGGAGGTCCAGGCTCGGGCTCGCCCTTGGGGATGTGGGCGTAGTGCTCGAAGCCCTGGCTCGGCAGCCCCTCGTGCTGCACGTAGTAGCCATAGGACGAGAAGTAGTCGAGGACGGGCGTGGGCCCGACCCCGGGCAAGTTGACCTTGTACGGCGTCTTGGCGAAGGCGTAGATGACGTACTTGGGCAGCTCCTCCAAGGGGATGCCATCCGTGGCCTTGCCGGCGAGTGCGGGCTCGGCCTGCGCGGGGGCCTGCGGTGCGCCGACAGGATCGGCTCCGCCTCCGGCCAGCGAACCCTCGGGCTCGACTTCCATCGCGGCGCCCGCCTGGTTGTTCTGTTGATCGACGTCGACCGGCTCGAACGGATCCCACGGCGAGGGCTCCTCCTTGACGGGCGGAGTCTCGAGCTTCAGCGAGCCGCCCTTGGCGCAACCCTTGAGTTGCTGGTCCGACTTGGCGCAATCCTCGACGGTCGGCATCGACTCGGTGTGCACCAGCAAGTAGACCTCGTTGCTGTTTACGCCCTGCGGAAGCGTACGGTGGGCCATCGACAGATCACCCGGGCGCCGGAACACCGAGGCGTTCACCAGGTTCATGTTGCGGTACACGCTGTCGGTCTTGAAGTTGACCGGCGCGGCACCCAGGGCCGTGTCGATCTTGACGTGCATGCACTGGTGGTCGTTGGTGATCGACGACGACGGGATGTACAGCGGCGACTGGAGCTTGCCGGGGACGGGGAACAGGTTGGCCCCCGCGTAGGCGTTGGTGATGACGTCGGCGTCGAGCAGCGCCGTTCCCACTAGATCCCAGGTGGCGTCGTCCCAGTCCGCGTACTGCAGGCCCCAGTGGGCGATACGGAACTCGGCTTCGATGCTGTTGGCGGGAATGGTGGCGGTGGTGTCGTTGTGGAAGCCGGCCAACAGATGGGCGCCGCTGATCTTGGGGATCTGGCTGCCGGGTAGGTCGTAGGGTATCGAGGTACCCGGCACGAAGCTCGGGTTGGTGTTGTGGTCGCTGCCCACCAGCGGGCGCATCAGCTCCACGCCGTCGCACGCGTTGGTGTTCCCGGTGGTGAGGTGCGACCACCGATCGTCGTCGGGGAGATCGGCAGGAAGGGGCGAGGTGCCCCCCGAGCTGAGGATGATGCAGTCGTTGGTTCCCGGGCTCGGCTCGCAAAGCAGCGGGAACTCCACCGCCGCACCGCCGCTCCCGGTGGAGAAGTACATGATGGCGTTGCCGTAGATCTTCTGGTTGGCGAACGCTTGGCCGCCACCGCTCTCGGTGGGGGTCTCGAGGGCGAACTTCACCTTCCAATTCCACGGCGACGGTCCGCCCGTGTTCTCCACCTCGACCCAGGGCTCGTGGACTGTCCACTGCGCCGACGGGTTGACGTTGCCGTGGTTGGTCCACACGGTGCCGCTGCCCGTGGTGCTGGCCGACCAGTAGGTGATGTCGGCCGCGTTGATGGCCCGGCCCTGGCCCAGGCAATCGGACAGCGGGAACGCGCTGCAGCTGTTGAGCGGCTGGAACTGGATGTAGATGTCGGGGTCGACGCCCGCGGTGTCGCTGACCGCCACCAACACGAGGTCTTGGAGTGCGTCGATCTGCCGGTCGGCGTTGACCTCGAAGTGGAAGTACTGCCGGTCCGTGCCGCCGTCCCAGATGCCGCGCACCGAGCTCAACGGAGGACCGGTGACGTCTTCGTGGATGTGTGTCGCACCGTTCCAGCGCGTCTCGCGTTGGTCGTCGGTGAGCGAAAGGTCCCACCACTGCGGGTGTTTGGGCTGAGGCCCGGGCACGCCGTAGCACTGCGACATGCACAGCTCATCGGTTCCCGCGCTCGCCGGAGCCGGGGCCAGGGTCAGGGCCAGTGCCGTAAGGAGCCCCGTTGTCATCGAAATCGATCGCATATCCCCCTCCATGATCTTCTCTTTCGCCCGCTAGTCCTCGACTACCATGTAGAGGTTGTAGCGGTAGTCGTTAACGATGTTCTCGTTGGTCATCACAGCCGGAAAACCCTCCCCGAACGGAATGCCCAGTCGTTGGGCCGCACCGGGGAAGTCGGCGGTTGGCGTGCGTGCGAGCAGGGTGATGGCCTCGGTGTGGATCATCACCCAGTACTGACCTGCATCGATCGTTCTCGCGGCGACGTCGTAGTCGTTGTAGCCGACGCTGGTGAGCATGACGGGACCGGTCTGCGCCAGCAGCTCGTCCGGGCCGCTGCCGTCGTCGGCGTACAGAGCCAGGCGAACCATGGTGCCGGCTCCCGTTGCGATCACCCCCAGCTGGCGGACGGTGCTTCGCTCGACGACCTCGAACTCGAACCCGACCTGCACGGACCCGAAGACGTCACCGCCTTCGCCGAAGTCGTTGTAGTAGCCGATGGGTATCCCGCAGTAGCTCTGATCGGCGGCACACGTGGCCATGGGCGCACACATTCCGCACGACGTGCCGCAGTCACGCTCCATCCCGCACGCGATGCCATCGCACGCCGGTTGGCATCCGGTGGTGTCGTCGACGCTCGTGCTGTCGGTCGCACTGACCTCGGATGTGGTGCTGCTCGACGAGGATGGCCCGACGGTGGTCGAGTCCGCCATCCCCACCGACGTGCTCGTGTCGTCGCGGTTGGTCGATGTTCCGACCTCGGTGGTCCCGGCGGTGCTCGACGGGTTGTTGGTGGCGGGATCGACGATCGGTTCGTCCTCGAAGCACGCCGTAGCCAGCAGCGAGAGACCGAAGCATCCATACAGAAATGAAGGCGCATGCATGGGCGGTGCGAGGGTACCCGCGGGGACGCACCAACCAATGCTCGTCCCCCACGAGGTCCACGAGTATAGGGCCGAAAGGCTGCGCGATGGTCGTCTGGAGGCCGACGACGGCGAGGGCCAACGGAGCAGATCCGCGCCAGCGCGCTCAGACCACGACGTCGAGTGCGCCCGGCACGACTTCGAGGGTTCGGGGAATCACTTCGAGCGCCTCGCCGTCGACCATCACATCGATGTTCTCGGTGAGCTCGAGGTCGATCCGCGCCGCCTGAGCGGTGGTGACCGCGGGATGGGAGATGTGGGCACCGCTGAAGATCTTGGGAAACGTCGCCAGCAGGCTCCATCGCCCCATCTTCGCCACCTTCACCACCGCGATGGTCCCGTCGTCGGTCTCGGCGTGGGGCGCCATCATCATCTTGCCGCCCGTAAACTTGCTGTTGTTGAACGAGCAGAACACCTGTGGCGAACTGTCGAGTTCGCCATCTTCGATGCGCATGGGGAAGATGCGCGACTTGAGGCCAAGCACCCCCGCAATCACGGACAACACGTAGCCGAACTCGCCCCAGCGGGAGAAGCGGCGCGCCCGCAGTCCATTGACGTCGGCCACGAAACCGATCGACAGCAGGTTGATGTAGTGAAGTTGGCCAGCTTCGTGCACCATCCGCACGACATCGATGGTCTTGCGCGCGCCTGCGATCAACGCCTCGATGGTGTGCTCTGCACCCTGGTCGGTGAAGTCGCGCAGGAAGGAGTTGCCCGTGCCGAGCGGGAGGAACCCGAGCACCGGTCGATGCTCGCTGTCGGCTGCGAGCGGAAACAAGCCGTTGACGACCTCGTAGCCCGTACCGTCGCCGCCCACTGCAATGAAGCGGCGGCGGCCTTGCGCCCACGCCTCGCGCACCAGCTCGGTTGCCTCTCCGGGACCGCTGGTCTGTGCGGTCTCGACCTCGAGACCACCTTCGCGCAGCCGCTCGAGCGCAGCCGGAAAGCGCTTGCCGCAGCGGCCCCCGCCCGCGGCGGGGTTGATCACGGCGAGGTAGGCATCGTCGGTCATGGCTGGGGCGCGAGTCTAACGGTCGACGGCGCCGACCGCCATCGCGCCCAGCGGCAGACGCTCAGCACGGCCCGTCGTCGAGCAGCCCGTCCGCGAACACGTCCCCCGCGAAGCCCTGGGCCTGCGCCGCATCGACCAGGGCCTGCCACTGACACTGGCCCAGGGCAGGGGAGGACTCCACCTGCAGCAGGCCGGCGGCGGGCACCAGGTGACCGGGCCCGGGGACGAGGGCACTGATGTCGGTGAGATCCGCGTTCCCGGTGAACTCCATCTGGAACGCATCGCCGAACGTGGCGTTCGCGGCGAAGGACAGTCCGTCGAGGTTCGGCAGGGCGGTGTTGTCGAAGGTGAAATTCGGAACCCGTGTCAGGTCCTCCCAGCCCGACAGCGTGGTGAGCGACGGCATGAAGCCCAGGTGCACGAAGTCTGCCTCCCGGACCAAGCCCTTGGTGCCAGCGACGGAGGTCAGCGCCGGGAGCTCGGTCATGAACACGAACGAGTATTGGCCCTCGATGGGGGTCAGCGCTTCGAGCCCCCCCAGCGCGGAGAGGTCGGTCAGTGCGGGGTTGTCGACGAGCGACAGACCGCCGCCCCCAAAGCCCGCGATCTCGATGGGTACGGTCGACACGAGATCTCGAAGCGACTGCAGGCCCTCGAGCGTCTGCAGCTGGGGGCAGCTGTGGATCGACAGGTGCCCTGCACGCTCCAGGGCAGCCAGCGGTGTCATGTCGGGCATGTCGAGGCCGGTTAGTGAGACGGGCCCCGTGACGGTGTGCAGCGACGAGAGGTCGGGCAGCGGTGCCGCACCTGCCGCGATGATGCTGAGGACCCCGTCGACCTGCTCGAGCTGGGACAGGTCGACCGCCGAAGCGGCGGCGGCCCCATTGATCTGGACCTGCCCGGTCATCGTGCGCAGGCTGCCCGTCAGCAGACTCAGGTCGGGGAGGGTCTGTCCCTCGATGCTCAGGTCGCCCTCGAAGGCATCGGGCAAGGTCATCCCCAGCGCGGCTCGATCGGCGATGTCGCGCAGGTAGACCAAGCCAGACACCGTAGACAGCCCCGCCAGCCCGGTCAGGTCGTCGGCCGCCCCGAGACCTTCGAGCCACACGCCGTGGGTGGCGGTGTGCAGATTGGCCAGCGCATCGACTTCGGTGAGAGCGGGCAAGTGGGCCAGGTGTAGATCGCCCACCTGCTCGAGCCGCTCGAGGCCATCGAGTGAGCGCACCGCGTAGTTGGTCTCGATCGACAGCCGCCCCGATACCGAGCGTAGGCAGGCCATCGGCTCGAGGTTCGCGACGTCGCCCCCGATGACGACGTCGCCCAGCACCTCGGTCACTCCGCGCAGGGCTTCGAGGCGCTCGGCGGAGTCCTCCGCGCTGAAGTAGAAGTGGTCGTACCGGGGGTTGTCTGCGCAGGGGCGGTCGTGGTCGGTGACCACGGTCCCGCAGCCTGCGCCGGTGAGCACCAGGGCGCCCACGAGGGCGGAGGCCTCGAAATGTCGACGTGAATGCATGACAGGGAGGGCACGGCGGCGTCGCGAAGATTTCCGGTCGCCGCGAGGAAAGATCGAGGACGCCAGGGTGCCTATGATGGTCGCACTCCATGCTCGGGATCCACCACCTCGCCGAAGACGCCCCCGACGCCACGTTGGCGCCGCAGGCTGGGGAGGGCGTCGAGCATGCCTACCGAGAGCATGGGGCGGCCGTGTTTCGGGTGGCGCTGCGCATGGGCAGGGGCGATCGGGCGTGGGCCGAAGACGTGACCCACGAGGTGTTCGTGGACCTGTTCGATCGCTGGTCCACGATCGACGACACCGCGCGGCTGTCGACATGGCTCTATCGCGCGACCGTTCGCCGCTGCCTCAATCGTCTGCGGCGCCAGCGTCTGATGGACCGACCGGGGGTTCGTTGGCTCATTCGTGGGTGGCGGGGCCCGCAGCCCGACCCGGAACGTCTGCAGCTGGGCAAGGAGCAGCTCGATCAACTGCTGACTCGGCTCTCCAGCTTGCCCGACAAGCAGCGCGTGGCGTTTTGCATGCGGCACTTCGACGACCGCAGCGGCCGTGACATCGCCGAGATCATGGGGCACAGCGAGGGATACGTGAGCAAGCTGCTCCGCAAGGCCGAGGCGACGCTCGCTCTCGCCATGGAACGACCGGAGGGGTCATGACCGAGCCGATGACACGGACGCAGCTGCGGGATCTGGCGCAGGCCCTCGACGCGGTGGAGCCCTCGCCCCAGCTGGGCGCACGACTGCATGCGACCGTTGCCGATCGCCAGCGACCGACCGGGGGCTTTGCCCGGCTGGCCTTGGCCGGGGCAGCGGTGCTGGCGGTCGGTGTTGCCGTGGGGTGGTCGTTGCGATCCGATCGGGTGCCCGTGGACACGGTGACCCAGGCCCCAGCCGGGCTGGAGCCCGCGGCCTTGCCCGATGGCGTGAAGGTGGTCTCCGGTTCGTGCACGGTGACCACGTCCGACGCTGGGGCGCTGTCGTTGCCGGCCGGGTGCCGCGTTGCATTGGGTCCGTCGGCGATGGTGGTGGATGCGTGGAGCCCCACCACCATCCGTCCCACGGCGCGGGGGGTGGCGATGCAGGCGGGCTTGGCCGCATTTGCAGTCGACTCGGTGCCCGAGGGCCGAGCGCCCGTCGAGGTCGACGTGGGAGGGACGGTCGTTCGCGTGATCGGGACTCGGTTCGTGATCGGTGCCCAAGCCGACGCCGGACACCTCGATCTCGTGGAGGGCCGGGTGGAGCTGGTGCGCGACGGTGAAGTCCTCGATGTGGAGGTGGGCCGGCGGGTCTCGTGGGAGCGGGGACGACCTCTGGCGGTGCCCGCCGATACCGTCGAGCCTGAGCCCGAGCCCGAGCAAGTGGCGCCCGAGCAGACCGATCCCGAGCAGACCGAGCCTCCCGCCGCCCCCACCTCCACACGATCCTCAGATACGTCGGTTCGCCCCGGGCCGACGCCCGACGACGCCTCGGAGCAGCTCACCGCTGCGCTCGAGCGGGTTGCACGGCACCGTCGACAACGACAGTACGACCGGGCCCTGGCCGAGCTCGACGCCCTGAGCAAACATCGTTGGGACCGGGCGACCGGGGCCGTGCTTTCCTATGAGCGTGGCACCTTGCTCGAGGCGTCGGAGCGCACCACGGCCGCCTGCGCGCACTGGGCCCGGCATCTGCGGCGTTTTCACGGTGTGGGGCCGGCCGATGTGGCCCAGCGCCGCGAACGGCTGGCGTGTAGCGACCGGTAGGCAAAGGATGCGATTTTCGTGGCTCACGGCCTGGCTGGGGACGTGACCGCTGCTCGACATGCTCGCCTTGCTCATCGTCTCGACGCTCGCCGCCCCGGTGTGGATCGACGGTCGGGAGCTCGATGCCGTGTATGACTCGACCGCGTTGCGAGGCCAGGTGTTGGAGCGGGTGCTCGAGGCGGGTCACACCCTCGGGCCCGATGCCACCATCCGCATCGAGCTGCACGGAGATGAGACCGAGCTCCAGATCGTGCTCCGCGTCGGCGAGCAGTCTTGGGAGGATCGAGTCCCGACGGCAGCGCGTCCGCCCTCGGTGGTGGGGCTCGAGGTCGCGCAGCGGGTGGTCGCACTCCTCGCCGCTCATGCACCCATGGAGGATGGCGCAGCCGGTGCCGCGGGGGACGACACCGTGCGGATCGATGCGGCCGTCGAGGACGACGGGCTGCGACGTGATCTGCTGCGGGTGCTGGTCGACGATGGCCGGGCCGTGGTGCCAAGCGATCGCGAGGACGCGCGATGGGTGGTGTGTGGTCGCCGAGATCCCGAGGGGGATCGCATCGTCATTGGCGAGGGCTCCGCGGGCTGTGCCGAGGGGTTGGCGACGGCATCTGCCTACGATGATCCCAGCGAGGCGGTGGCTCAGGCGTGGCTGTCGGCGCGGTGGCCCGCGACCGAGTCCGCCGTCGGTGCCACCGATCCCATCTCAGCACCGCCCGAAGATGAGGTCGTGGAATCCGTGCCGCCGGCCGATGACCCCCCGGTCGCCTCGCCGCTCCCCGAGCCAAGCGCACCAGACCGGGCGCTCGCGCTCGAGCTGGGCGTCGACGCGGGCGTCTCGATCCGCCCGCCGTTGACCGGGCGCTTCGGGGTGATGGCGATGATTGGCCGGGGCACGGGACCGCAGGGGCTGCTCGAGCTGGGCGTGCTGCCGTCACGCGGCAACGAGTCGCTGTGGGTCATCGACACGACCGTCGCGGCGGGCTTTGGTTGGCGCTGGTCGCTGGGGCAGCGGTGGCGACTGGTGCCCGCGGCGGTGGTTGGGCTTCGCGTGCACACGCCACGTTTCGCGGGCGCGCGGCCCGAGTCCGCGGTCGATCTCACCGTGTCCTTGCCTGTGCGGCTGCAGTGGCGTGCGCTGCCTCGGCTGGGGGTAGGGCTTCGGGTGGCCCCTGGCTTCGACGGTCGGGCGCGGGTTCACCGGGTCAACGGATCCGAGGTCTGGGCACGTGGCCCGTGGCGCCTGGACATCGGGGTGACGTTGAGCGTGATCTTGGGCGGACGGTCGTCTCGCTGATCGCCCTCGTGTCTGGGCCGCGCAGGGGCTGAGGTGCGTCGCCCGACTCAGGCCTCTTGCTCGTACAGTTCCAGCCGGCGAAGACGCTCGCGCAAGCCCTGCCGCGAGTAGCCGCTTCGTCGAGCCGCCTCGCTGAGGTTGCCCGCCGTCTCGGCCAGAAGTGCCCGAAAATAGCCTTCCTCGAACTGCTGTCGGGCATCGCGAAACGGCAGCGAGAACAGCTCGTCGGCGGCTCCACCTCGTCGCTGCGCGTGGGGCCCGTACAGCCCGGGTGCGATGTCGGCCCGGTCGATCCGTGAACCCTCGGCCAAGAACACCGCCCGACGAATCGCGCGTCGCAGCTCGCGGACGTTGCCGGGCCACGCTTCCGCATCCAGGGCCGCCTTGGCCCCCGACGACAGCCGCAGCGGTCGCTCCCCCGCCAGCTCCTCGACGAAGCGCTCCGCCAGCAGCACCACATCGGCCCCGCGATCGCGCAGCGGCGGCAGCTCCACGGCGACATCGGCCAGCCGAAAGTACAGGTCTTCGCGAAACTCGCCGTCCGCCACCATCCGTCGCAGGTCGCGGTGGGTTGCCGCCACCACCCGTACATCCACCGTCCGTGAGCGATCGTCGCCAATGCGCAGGACCTCGCGGCGCTCGAGGACCCGCAGCAGCTTGGGCTGCAGCTCGAGCGAAAGCTCGCCGACTTCGTCGAGGAACACGGTGCCTCCGTCGGCGCGTTCGAAACAGCCGGCTCGATCCTCGACCGCCCCGGTGAAGCTTCCGCGGCGATGCCCGAGGATCGCAGCCTCGGCGAGCTCACGGGGCAGCGCAGCGCAGTCGAGCACCACCAGCGGTCCGTCGCGTCGTGGAGACCGGGCATGGAGGGCCCGGGCCACCAGCTCTTTGCCCGTGCCCGTCTCACCGCCGACCAACACATCCATGGGGGTCGGCGCGATACGGGCCAGCAGCGAGAACAGCTCGCGCATGGCTGGGCTTTGCCCCGAGAGTTCTTCGAAGCGATCGTCCTGCGAGATGGGAACCTCGACGGGCTCGGCCGCGACCAACCGAATCTGATCGGTTCCCGCTCGAAAGACGGCACCGGGCTCGATCCATGCCTCGCCCAGCCGGGCCTCGCCCAAGAACGTGCCGTTGGTGCTGCCGAGGTCGCGCAGACACACCCCGCCCTGCGACAGGCGTAGCTCGAAATGGGCCCCGCTCACCGCATCGTCATCCAGGCGAAGATCGTTGACCGCAGCTCGACCCGCCGTGAGCCGCAGGCCGGAGAACGAGGCCTCACGACCGCGATCGGGGCCGGACTCCACCCGGACCAAGCCCCGGCCGAGGCGGGAGTGCAGCCGCTCGTGCTCGCCCAGGCGACGCGTTGCGCCGGGTGGCGCCTCGGAGTGCGAACTCATGGCTCCACGACGCTAACAGACCAGGCCCGCGCTCAGGGACGGGGAGCGTGGCTCGTCTCGAGCCAGTGCTGCACCTCCTCGACGGGGACCGGTGCGTCGGTGCCGGCCTGCTCGAGGGCTGCGATCGCACGTCCCGCCAATTGCTGTCGCTGCTGGGGATCGGTGCTCAGGCGCGCGGTGGCAAAATCCACGGCTGCGCGGACTCCGGGGCTCATCTCCGCTCGTGCGTCCGCGCCGGTCGGCATCGCATCGAGGGCCGCGGTCGCACCCGTGAGATCGCCACGGTCGATCCGCACCAGGGCCAGCCGAGCCCGCGTACCAAGAAACTGAGGGTCGTCGCCCGCGATGGCCAAGACTTCGTTCAGCAGGGGCTCGGCCTCGGCGGCTCGATCCAAGCGTCGCAGGGCCTCGGCGAGGGTCTCCAGGACCGACGCGAGCTTGGCGTGCGTGGGCCCGAGCGTCTGTCGCAGTTGCTGCGCGGCCTCGCGCGCGAGGGCTTCGGCACGCTGGCTCTCGCCCAGCATGAGGTGGATCTTGGCCGTCGTGCCCAGCGCTTGGGCGTAGGCAGGGTGCTCGCGCCCATGCGTGTCGGCCTCGACCCGCGCCGAGCGTTCGAGCATGGTCAGAGCGCGGCGGGGGTCACCCTGGCGTGCGTACAGCAGCGCGAGGTTGTTGAGGGCGGCGGCGAAATTACCTGCTTCGATGTCCGGGTGCGCCTCCCAGATCGCCACGGCACGCTCGTAGGCGGTCTGTGCCGCGTCCAGATCGTCTTCCTCTTCTTCGACCCATGCCAACCCGAACCATGCCGCGGCGACTCGGGTGTGGGTGGGGCCCAGTGCCTGCTCCCAGATTTCCAGCGCGCGGTCGAAGTGTTGGCGAGCGACGGCAGGGTTGCCCCGCCGCATCTCCATCCCGCCGAGGTTGTACTGGCCCGAGGCCACATCGATGTGCCCCGGGCCGAGGTTGGCCGCGATGCGCTCGTTGGCCGCCTGGTACAGCGGAATCGCCTCGGCGTCGCGACCCAGAGCGACCAGGCTGATGGCCTGGGTACTCATGGTCACCGCGACGCGGTTGTGCA
>JAHZJA010000319.1 GCA_022601155.1 Deltaproteobacteria bacterium
CGACGCATGACCCGATGCGCCTTCGAAGCGCAGCCTCGCCAGGCAGCTGCCGCTGACGGCGTTGTGGCCCATGGAAAACCGCCAAAGTCGAGTCTAGCCGCTGGTGGTGAACAGGGCGTCTACCCGGTGTGCGCAACCGATGAGCGCGACTGCCCGAGCCATATGGCGGTGTTCCGGCCGGGTTCGGCTCCAGAGCAGCGGTTGAGGACGTGGCGTGGGAATCGCGTTGCACTTGCGCGCCTTCGGTTGCGCAGCGACGTGGCCGGAGTCGCGGTCGGGGAGGTCGCGGCACTGGGTGCCGGATCGCGATCGGTTGTACTGGAGCCGATGAACACGCGCCCTCGCCCGGTGTTCCGCGACAACACATGCAATGGGAGGTCGACCGGCGTACGCCTCGTCCGGGGTTTGGCCATCGGGGGCGTCGTGGGGCACAACAGCGTGGTGCTGGGTGACGTAGAAGTCGACCCACCGCTGGACCGCCGCAATGGACTCCAATCGGTGGAGATGCAACCACGGGTGACGAACAAGAGGGAGGCAATGGCCAAGTCGTAGGCAGTCTTGGCGCGAAGCGCCGCGAGCTCGATTTCCGGCGATGCGGTCCAGGCTCTGTGTTCGGTGGCCGACACGGTCGGGGGACATCCACGCCGGATCGACGAGCGAGCGGTGGAGGGCGGATTGCGGACGTGGGGGGAGAGGCGAGGGTTTCGTTCAAGCGCTCCGCGCGACCCGCTAGGCCCTGCGCTCCTGCGGGATGTCGATCACAACTCCGAGCTCGACGCGCGCTCGGCCTGGCGTCGTTGGCCTTCGTTGACTCTGTCGATGAAGCTTCGGTCTGGGACGACAACCCCCGCCTCGACGGCCGCGTGCACCGTTGCCGCCGGTCCGACGGCGACCTCACCGTCGTTCGCACCACCCTGCAGCAACAGCAGGCGCACGTCGTTGCCGCGCTCGCGAAGCAGCCAGTTGGTCAGCCCCACCGCCGCGGGCACGTCCACCATCGCATCGGCGTATCGCTGCACTGGCGCGCTGCACCGCATCGCACCAGCAAAGGCGTCGAAGGTCTCTGCCTCGCTGGCGTTTTGGGGTGGCGGATCGCGGGACGGATCCGGCGCGCTGAAGTGCACGTCTTCCAAGGCGGGAGACACGACGGTGGCGAGTTCCAGCAGCAGGCTGGCGCCATCGTGGTCCTCGGGGTCGGTCTCGAAGATCTGGATCTGGTTCCAGGGGGCGTCGAGCCGCACGGCGTCCTCCAGCGTGGCCAGCTCGCGTGTGTAGGCGTCGAGCGCGTCGAGCAATGTACGCCCAACGGGTGTCGCATCCTCCTGGGCCGCCGTCGCACGCAGCCAATGCGCGAATCGTTCCGCTGCCGCCCGATTCAGGGGCGGCGCCGGATACTGGAGCATCCACGTCACGAAGGAGAGCGTTTGTCGATCGCCGCTAGCGATCGCGTCGCGCACAACCTCCACCACTGCATCGCGCATCGGACTTTCGCTGCGTTGCAAGCGAAGCGCGAGATAGTCCTGCGGGAGGAGTGGGACCCCGGTGTTTGGGTTGTCCCGCAGGGGTTGAAGCACGGCGTCGAGCGGGGCACGGTGCGCGGCCGGCAGGGCAAACGAAACGCACTGGACCGGCGCATAGTGGAACGTTTCGTCGTGGACGGGCTCTATCGGGGTCGTCACGGGGTCACTGGGTGCGCTTGGGCTCGCATCGACGGGCACCGTCGGGGGCGTGGGTGGCTGTGGCGACGCGCACCCCCATCCGATTGCCCCCGCCAGGATCGTGCTGGAAATCCTGGCCGAGCCCGTTCGCGTCGCCATCCCGAAATTCTAACGCACGAAGGTCCCACGAAGGTCCCACGACGATCTCGTACGCGTGGTCTGGCGGTCAGGGACTGCGTCGGCGCCAGGGCGCGTGGAGAATCGAAGGAGCCCCGCCCAGACGATCTGAGGGGGAGGGGGCTCGTTTCGAAGTGGGCGCGGCAGGACTCGGGGTTGATGCAGGGAGCTCGCGAAGACCGTTTGGTGATACGGGAGGGCCGCGATCTGGTGGAGATGCTTCGAGTTGTGCGTGCCGACTGGTGCCGTTGGGGGCTGGGGCGTTCCGTGGTGTTAGGGCACGGGACGGCACAGCCGCGTGGGCGTCTGCGACGACAGCGCCCTGGGAGTCGACGTTCCCTGGCCGCGTCTATCGCTTCGCTCGTCGGGTTCGAGCATGTGCACCGCCACGGGCTGCTGGACCATGGGGGTAAGCACCGCCCGCAATCTCTTGGAGAGCGTCCTTGCTCTGCCCGACGAGGAGCGAGAGGTACCGGCCTGCGCTCTCCGAGCATACGAAGACGAGGAGGTTGGTCGCGCCCGCGCTCACCATGAGATGGTCGGCATCGTCGCCGAGCGGATCGGTGTCCCACGCGCTGGGAGGGATTGGCCCCGACGACGCGATGTACCGGATCGGGCTCCGCAACGGCGATCGCAACCCCCGGATCTGCGATGCCGATCCGGATTCCCCCTTTCACGGCGGCTGCGTAGCGCTCACCGACCACGCGTCGTTCGCCGCCGCCTTCAGCAAAATGAGCATGCGCGAGTACTTCGTGCTCCAGGTCGAGCGAGACGGAAACGCACTGGTGCGCTCGATCTGGTTTGGCGGATTGCCCGGTGGTCGACGGCGAAGCCGACTGCACGGGCTACTGACCCACCGTCGGTCGGTAGCGCCGACTCGACCGCGACAGTCAGCGCTCCACCAGGCCCAGCCGCGCGCGGCCAGCCGCTGTCGAAGCGCCAGCCTCGGGTCTGCCCACGTGAGCCAGCCGGGGGCAGAGCGAATCGATCTGGCAGTGCTCGCTTGCTAGGCTTCTTGGGTGGGACCCAGACGTGTATTTGCTCCCTGGGCCGAGGCGCCGCTGGCGTACATCTGTGTCAGCCTCGCCGTCGCCACGCTCGTCTGGAAGACCGTCGGGCTCGACTTCATCCCGGGATGGGAGGACATGTTCGGCGGGGTAGGGGCGCAGTACCCTCGTCGAGTCGTCCCCATGAGCCGAGCATGGGGACTCGCTTATCTCTTGGTGTACGGGTGCCTCGGCACGGCGGCCACGGTTGCGGGGGTGCTCGTGACTCGCTACCGCACAGACCTCCATTCCCCGGCCGGGCCGTTGGTGAGCCGCTGCGCGAAGATTCACGGGCTCTTTCACGTCGTGCTCGGGTGTCACCACACCCTGTGGGCCGCGACGGGAGGCGCGTGGGGCCACCTGACGCTGGAGCAGTTCGACCTCCCCGGATTCTACATCGTCGGAGGGATCGGTGGCCTGGGCGCGGGGCTCCACGGGCTGAGGTTGTTGCTCAGCTCGAGCGCGGACCCGACCCTCCGCATCGTCCGGTCCAAGATCGCGGTCGACGGCGTCTCCTTCCTGACCTTCATCTCCGTTGTCGTGCTCTTCCCGATGAACGCGCTCGGCATGCAGCGCGTGCCCGAGCTCGAACGGATCAGCTGGGCCCTCGTCTTCATCGGTCCCGTCTCGTGGCTCGCGGCGGACCTGCTGATCTCGAGATCTCCGCGCTCGGCGGGCGAAGTACGATGAGCGGGTGTGTTCGGGTCGCGCAGCGAGGCGGCGGCTCGGCTCAGTCGTGCCAATACATGTTGAAGATGTAGGCGTTGTCGGGGAGCCGGAACGAGACGTAGCCGCCGTGCCAGAAGAACGCCCACTGGCTCAGGTCGGAGATGCTCTGGCTCGGGCTGGTCCCCGCGCCGAAGTGGGTCGCCGCACCGCACGCCGAGCCCGACCCGTTGTAGAACTGGATGCACGCCCGGGCGTACATCGCCGCATTGGTGTTCGGCTTGTGGGCCCCGACCCGCAGGTCGACCGCCTCGCTCTGGCGAAAGTAGCTGTCGTTGGGGATGTTGCAGTAGACGTCTTGGTCGTTCCCATCGAAGTTCTGGTACAGGCCGGAGTTCCAGCGGTCGGTCTCATCATCGCCAGCCTCACAGGTGCCGCCGTTCAGTCGGCGATCCTTGGCGTCCGCGATCCCGCTGGCGCCGAGCGTAGAGGCCACCATGGCACTGGGCAGCAGCGCCCACAACATCAAGGAACGAACTCGTCGTGAACTAATCATCTTCGTACTTCCTTTGCTGGGAAATGGACCCCGCCATGGGGTCGTCATACCGGTCTCCGCTCGCCCTCGTCACCGAGGCGGGCCGCTGGCATCAGAGTGCAGACGGGCTCAGTCGTGCATGTACAGGTTGTAGATCTTGCGATGGCGGAGCGGATGGTGGGGGTGGGGGTGGGGCTCCTTCGGATCCGCCGCCCGAGGCGCCCCCGCCGGTTGAGAACTGCACTGGCCCTGGCAACTGTGAGCACAGCACATCGCGGGGTACCTGCCGCGATGGGTGCGACGTTCTGCATTGCGAGCTCGTCGCTGTCGGTGGAGACGAGCCTCCGGTGTACCACTGCTATACCGATGAAATTAGCGAGTGCTACAACGCGTGCGACGAGTGCCAGTGTCCCACCTGGCGGGAGGGCCGACGCGATCGGCAATGCCGCGTTGGCGCGCTATCGAGTACACGGGATCCGCTTTCGCGGGACGGCGCGGTGGCGCTGCCCGAGGCGCGCACTCGCGGGGTGCACGCGTTCGGGGCGGTAGGTGGTGAACCGCTGCACTGCAACGCGCTTGGGGCGGTAGGTGGTGAACCGCTGCACCGCAAACCACACTGAAGGGGCCCGAAGTCCCGGTTCCACCGACTCCCGATCAGTGGTTAGGTACTTGCGGGCCAGCGACCCTCGCTCCCTCGCCAGTGATGAGGAGTGGGCAAGCAACGCTGGCTGGCGACAAAACAATAGCCGTTGCAGCCGAGAGAAGGATACAGTCGATTGTGGTGAAGATTCGTCTCGTCTCGGGGCTGTTGTTCGTGGCCTGCGGTCCCACCGTTCGTCCGAGCGCTGGCGAACCATCGAGCACGGGCGAGACCCAGTCCAACGACGGGGCACCGACGATGACCGCCACGAGCACGGCGGCCACCGGAGCACCCCCGAGCGCAACCACGACGACGAGCACGACTGCCGTCGCCCCTGACAGCAGCGATGAAGGCGTAAATTTCGTACTGCCGACCGACGGAGGGCCCTGTCGTGCAGGCTGCTGCCAGATGTTCGCGCATAATTTCTGCGCAGCGGGCGAAAAGTGCATGCCGTGGGC
>JAHZJA010000320.1 GCA_022601155.1 Deltaproteobacteria bacterium
CCCATGCCTTCGTTTTTCATCGGTTGTTTGCGCCCGGCAAACGCCCTCTTCGCGCCTTGACACGGGCCACGCTGACCGCGTTCCGACCCCACGAGGGTTTCACCACGGGCTGCTCGCAACCGCCGACCGCGGGTGACCCCGCACGGGTGAATACACTCGGCGGCAGGGAGTGTCTCCCCGCGGTACCCCCTTCGACGGACGAACGGCTCCCCCCACCGACTGCGCCGGTGCGTTAGCTGGCCCGATACCTCGGAGGCAGCATCCGGAGCATCGGCAACCCCTGCGTCTCCAACGCATCCGACCAGCCTGCCGCAGGCAGCCCATGTCTGCTCAACCCCAAGAGCAAGAGACAGGACCCATGACCACCTCACCCAAAACAAGGCCCGCCACGCATCCAGTTCCCCCCTCGGGTCGAAGCCGTCACCAGTTCCGTGGCGTGCTCGCGTCCACGGGCGGACTGGCCCTGATCACACTCCTGGCCGTCGGTGGCTGCGACCGGCAGGAGTTGGAGGAACAGAAGAATGATACTGCGCTCTCCTTCCGCCCCAGTTCCTTCGGGTCGACCCTCAGGTCGATGGCCGTCGCTGCCCAGACGGCTTACAAGGCGTGCACCCGTCAACCGGAAGACCAGGAGCCGCCACAGACGCTCACGGTCAATGGTCTCGAGCACCACTTGGCTCAACGATTCTCTGGCCTTGGAAGCGGCTCGAGAGTAGTCGTCTACGAAGCTGGGGCGTGCTCAGGTTCGAGCATCGTGGTGGCGTTTCGCGGTACCGCGCTGCCCGACGCCAATGACCTCAAGTGCGACCTCCTGGGAGCCCTCCAAGCCACAGAAAATCCGGACAACCCCTGGTCCAGCACTGAAGAAGGGGGGACCGAGGTGCCGAACCCCTGGGCCGCCGGATCGAATCAAGCGCTCGTGGGTCGAGGCTTCTACGATCGCGTCCAGAGCTACATGACTTCGTCCGAGGGAAAGGCGCTGAGGGATCACCTGGACGAATATGCGAACAACGCGAACGTGGACGTGCATGTGGTCGGCCACAGCCTGGGCGCGATCAGCTCGGCGATATTCTCTCAGTTCTTGGCCCAATACGCCAAAGCTGGCAATTGGGACCAGTCCAAGTGGAGGCAGTATAATTTCACGTTCAACTCGCCCCTTGGCATGAACGAGGAATTTCGAGACAACGAAGATCATGGATTCTACGGACTAGCCAAACAGGGATGGTTCACCCCCTTCGGCTTCACCGTCGCCGGCGACCCAATCAGCGAGACGAATTGCAACGATTGGGTTTCGACCTATGATGGCGCGCCGTCCTTCGAATCTGTATCCGGTGCCAGCTACAGCCCCTTCGCTCAGCTCACCCTGGACAACGCTACCCCCATGGCAAAACACAGACTGGCTCCCAACATCCCGGCCTGGGCGGCCCTGGGGGAGGGGCAAAGCGACATGGGCGGCGCATATGACCCCCTCTACTCGGGGAGCTGCCCCGACGAGTGAGGACCCGTGCAACCGCGCTGCTTGGTGGACACCCTGAATCGCGAGCGAAGATGGGTGTCCAAGTGGCCAAGCAAGGGGGTTCAGTTCGATGCGGAGTACTTCGGGTCCACCGAGTTCCTCGGGTCGGTCTGGTCAGGGCCTGCTGACGACCTCCGGTCACCACCTGACGTGATGCACCACCCGCGAGCGGTCGCTCATCTGCGCAGTTCGGCCGCTCGGGCCTACAAATCCGAGTAACCTCGAGTTCGTCTCGCCGCGCACCTGGAGCCCGCACCTCGAGGCTCGTACGCGTCCCTGCTCAGCCTGCGCGCTCCGCAGGTCTACACGTCTCGGAATTATCGGCGAAACGACACCTCGACGTGGTCGGCATCTGCACAGTGATGCGGGTCCGAGACCCGGAGGCAAGCGCGACCTGCCCATCGGGCGCAGGCTCCTCCCTCACGCCCTACCCACGAGTCCGCGCCCCCGAGCCGTGGGCCGCGTTCGCCACCCACCGGCTCAAGGCAACGGGAGCACGCTGTCGTCCACGCTGATGGCCATGAAACGGGCGGCGTCTTCGAGTGCGGGGTTGTTGGCCCGAATCCTTCCGTCACTCGGCGACACCCCCAAGAACATGCCGCTGTAGGCCGAACGCAGGGCGAAGATCCCGGCCTCGATGTACACGATGTCGAAGCGGGTCTGGCTGTTGTAGTCGGTCGCCCGATTCGCACGAACGCGATGGTTGGCCCAGTCCGAGACCCATAGATATCCATCGTGATACGGCGATCGAAACGCGACCCTCCCCGGGCTCGACCGCTCCATGATCAGCTCGGCGGGCGGCTGCGACAGCGCCCCCTCGGCCACGACTTCCTCGCCGGTCTCGGTGGTCGTGACGTAGTAGCCGGAGTCCACGTCGATCAAGATCGAGGTCCGGTCATCGAGCACGGCATCCACCGCCACCAGGGACAGCTGGCTGGTCGGCCCCGGCGTGATCTGGTCGGCCCGGAGCGCCCCACCCACGCCATCGGGCGCGGCGACGTAGCTGTTGTTGGCCTTGGCCTGCAGCGTGGCCAGGCCAACGGCATCGAACGTCAATACGAACTGGCAGCGGTCTTGCGAAGGATCGACGCAGTCGACCCTCAGCTCGTCGCCGCCCACCTCGGTGGCCAGGAACTCACCCGTCTCGACCGATCGCAGCCCGATGGCGCCGTTGCCCTGGTCCACCACGATGAACGCGGTATGGGCTCGCTGGGCTTGGTTGCGAGCGGTCCCCGCGGGGTCCAGCTCCACGAACAGACCGTTGGCCGCCGTGTGCACGGCCACCGCATCTCCATCCCCCACATGACCCAGCTGCCGCACTGCGAACGCATCGGCGGCGCTCAGGTCGGGCTCGTTGGCGCGGCTGTACTCGCCCGGCGGAGAGCTGACGTACTCGCCGCTGACGTTGGACCGAAGCGCAAACCTCCCGTGGCCGGCCGGCACCATGTCGAAGCGATGCGGGTCGCCGTCGTTCCAGTCGTAGTGCGCCCGAAGGCGGTGGTCGGACAGCACGTAGTCGCTGATGAACTTGCCGATCGAGGCCACCTGGAACGACACGGTCCCATCGCCGTGCCGCTGCACCCCCAAGCTCTCGGCTGCGGTCACCGTCGTGGCCTGTACCTTCTGATGCCGGTTGCCGAGCGTACTGAGGTACGACCCCGCGCTGCGCAGAGCGATCTGGTCGCCCGTTCGCGGGCGCCAGTCGACCTCGTCCAGGGTCACCACCCGCGGATCGTGCATGACGTCGATGGTGTGATCATTGGCCTCGGTGAGCGCGGAGCGCCCGTTCCACGACTGCCAGTAGGCGGCCGCGGGGAACCGCTGTTGGACCATGCTCAGCAGGTAGCGATAGTCCCAGGGCTCGTCGTGGGTCGGCGTCCCCGAGTACCGCCGAGGCCCCGCCTCACCCAGCGCAAAGATCTTTCCATCGAACGGTTTTTGGCCCAGCCCCTGCAGCGCCAGGTAGCGACTCTCGGCCTTGAGCTTGTACAGCGGGTCCGAGTTCCCCGGCACGAAGCTCGCGTACCAGCTCAACGAGATGATGTCGACGTAGTCGGCCCCCGGGTACGTCAGCAGAGCGGGGTTGTCGGGTGAGTCCGGGTCGGCCGTCCACACCGGATCGCTGCCCTGAGAATGCGGACACCACTCCCAGATGAGGTTGGACAGACCACGCTCGATGGTCAGATAGTCGTGAAGCTCTCGCCACAGCTGGATGTAGTGCACCTCTTGTGCCGCATGACTCCACCAAAAGTGATGCGAGGCCGACCCCTCGTGGTACGGCTTGAAGATCACCACCACCCCCGCGTCTTCGAGCTGCTGCAGCCCGGTCGCCACCTGGGCGTACTGGGCACGGAGTGCCGACCTCGCCGCATTGGCGGGGCTGGTCATGAGCAGCTGCTCCACATCGACGCTCGAGCCTTCGGGGGACCGCAGCCGATCGTGAACGCCTTCTCCCTTGCTGTTGCCTTCGGGATTGGCGAAGCCCACCCCCACCATGACCAGGCCCCCCGCCTCGTTCCACCACTCGATGATCGCATCGTTGGACGAAGTGATGTCCGCGGGCTCGATGTAGCCCTTGGCGTCGTAGCGAACCCCCATCAGCCCCGGGTACACCCCGGTGTGTTCGAACACCCGATGCATGTACCCCTCGGGGTCGTCGTACGGGTAGGCCTCGAGCCGCGTGTCGCCGTTCTTCTTGGCTTGGAGCTGCCCCGAGAGAATCCGGTTGGTGCTGCGCTCGGACAGCCCGCTGAGATAGTCGAGCACCGCCTGCCGATTCTCGAGCACCATCTGGTCATCACCGAGGCGAAACGACGGGCCCGGGTCGTCGTCGACGGCCGCCGGACCACACGCCAAGGCGCCGACGGCCATCGCTCCCAGCACCACGGCACGCACGGCGGCGAGAACACCGACGCTCGATCGCTCGCGTCGGGCGTTCCCGGGCTCCTTTCGGCGAGACGACGGCACGAAGCGCGCGCAAACACGCGGCTGCGGACGAACATACTGATCTGCCTCGTGGGCGCTCCCATGGTTCATATCCACAGGACCCCTCCGCGAGCTCGGGGGGGACATGCCCACGCGCATTTTCTCGGGACGGAAGGACGATTGTTCGACCCCGGCGCCGTTGCCAGCGGTTTCCGGCCCCCAGCGAGCGCGTCAGGTCGCGGCGAGGGCCGGGGGTCGCTCGCCCCCGCGGCGTTCGGCGATCACCTCACCGCGAGGCAAAACTCCTTGAGATCTTGCCAAAAGCAGGTCGGCGTCTCCTCGCACTGGAGCTCCGTCAGCACCTCGCACGGCGCACACTCGATCGGCGAGCACTCACCCGGATCGCCAGACCACGCGCAGGCCAGCTCCTCCACACAAGGCCCCTGCTCGAGCAGACCCCAGCACTGGTTGCGCTTGTCTTCGCATGGCGACAGCGCGCACTCACCGTTGGCACGCTCGCCGTACCACAGGCAATACGAGATCTCGTTGCAGTCGCCGAAGCCCAGGCCGTCGCACGACAGCGGACCCGTGGTGCCCTCCTCCATCCCGGTCGAGGTGTCCTCCTGCAGCGGGCCGGTCGTCGAGTCGCTCGTAGTGCTGGCACCCGTGGTGGTCGGGTTGGTTCCCGTCGTGCCCGAGCTGTCGGCGGGCGGGGGCGCGGCGGTCGTCGTCGTGTCGTCGGACGGCGGCGGCACGGTTCCCGAGCTCGACGAACCCGTCTCGGCGCCGCCCACCAACAGATCGACGCCGCATGCCGACGGTGCTCCCGCCAGCAGTACGCCCAGCCACAGCCGCACCACGGCCACGCTCACTCGGAGTCCTCGACCTTGGACTGCGCGCGCTTGGCCTGCGCACGATGGGAGCCCTCGGGCATGTCGTCGAGGTACCGCTGCCAGCAGGTCCGTTGGGCGTCGCCCGTGGCTCGTCGGCACAGCCCGGCGCGGGCGTCGTCGGCAAAGCGACCACGCGGGAACCGACGCAGGTACTCCCGCCACAGCGCAGCTTCCTTGGCCGGGGCACCCCGCTGGCGCGCGAGCGTAAACAAGTCGCCGTAGGCGAGATCGCCCAGCCGACCCGAGCCACCACGCTTGGCGAGCTGGCGAAACAGTCGCTCCGCCTTGACCAGATCGCCCGCCTTCCAAGCGGCATGCGCCGCGGCATCGAGCTCATCGAGCGACATCGGGGGCGTGCGCCGGTCGGGGCGCGTGCGCACCGGGGTGAGCTCGGGCTCGGGCTCGGGCTCCGCTTCGAGGGGAGGGGCAACCTCGGGTTCGGGCGCGAGCTCGGGGGTCGGAGCCTCGGGCTCGACCTCGGGACGACGCGCCGGGACGACCTCGTGCGACGGCTCGGAGGACGGAGCCGGGCCGACCAGCGAGGCCTCGTTGCGCGAGGCTCGAGCGCGGTCGAGCTGACCACGAATGCCCTGGAACACCCCCGCTCCGATGAGCAGCAACACGGCGGCCACCGCCAGCACCGCGACCCACACCCGTCGACTCGGCGGCGGCTCGGTGGGCGCAGCCGTCTCGAGCGGCGGTGTGCCCATCCGAGCGGCGACGTCTTGTTCCACGTGGGCCCGCACGCCTTCGATGACGGCGAGCAGCTCCACATCGTCACGGGTTCGGCGGCGACGATGTCCTTGTTGAATGGAGACGACGGGGGCCCACTGCGACACCTCGGCCACCACGTCGGCGGGAACGCGCTGCGGATCCAACTCGTGAGCGCGAGCCATGACCGCCGCCAGATCGGGGCAACCGGGGTCCGCCACGATGTCCTCGTCGACACAGCGAGTGACATCGCCGAGCAGCGCGGACAGATCGGGATCGTCGTTCACGACGACTGCTCCTTTCGCGCCGCGAGCCAGCCCAGCTGCTCGAGTTCCTTGCGGATCCGTTCACGAGCCCGGCTCGCTCGTACCGAGAGGTTGCCCGGTGAGATCCCCAGCTGTTGCGCTGCGTCGGCCGGCGAAAACCCCTCCAGGTCGCGCAGCACGAACGCCTCGCGCAGGTGAGACGGCAGCTGGTCGAGGATCGCGTACACGGCCTCGGCACGACGCCGATGCATGTGCACGCGATCCACCTCGTTGCTCGCGCTCACGCGGTGCACGGCGTTGATGTCTTGCAGGCGCTGGTGGGCGGTCTCGGTGCTCTGCCGCGAACGCCAGTGGTTGCGCACCACGTTCACCGCCACGCCATGCAGCCAGGTGGAGAACGGCGACCGCCCGTCGAAGCCAGGCAGGCCGACCAGCGCCCGGGCGAACACCTCTTGGACGAGATCTTCGACGGGTGCGCCGCCCCCGCCCAGGTAGCGCACATGGCGGAAAATCGCCGCGTAGTGCGCCTGATAAAGTTCGGCCCAGCCCTCCATGTGCCCCGCCCGCACCTGGGCCACCCGCGCTACATCGGCCGAAACGCCGTCCAGAGCCGCCGTAGGGGGCGGCAGCGGCACGACGGTGGGCTGGGTGTGGTGGCGGGGCATGCGGTGGGGCCTCGGGCTCGATCGGTGAGTAACCCGGGAGCGAGATCGATTACAGCGCCCTAACCATCTGAAATTACGAACTACTTCGGCGGACATGTCGTCCGACGAATCGAAGTGTGCGCAACTGCGTTGGCAACAGTGGGCTGCAACCGCAATCCGCGGTTTTCGTCCATCCGACGAACGGGTCGTGATCCACCACCACGCCCCGTGACTCGTTTCCCGAGCGAGCACCCCGCCCGGAGCCGTCGCCCATGACCCAAGGACCTCCTCCGCCCTGGCCCCCCGGGGCACCTCCTCCCCACGGTCACCCGCCCGCTCCGGGCCCGCACCACCAACCCGGGCCTCCCGCGGCTGCACCCGGTGGTTTCGCGCCCCACGGCGGGGTCGGTCATGGGCACCCGGCCCCACACGGTCAGCCGCCACCTCAAGGGCAACCTCATCCGCCCTACGGCCAGCCCCCACCCGCATACGGCCAGCCCCCACCCGCTCACGGCCAGCCTCAGCCCGGCTACGGCCAACCCCAACCGCCCTACGGCCAGCCTCAACCCGGCTACGGCCAACCCCAACCGCCCTACGGCCAGCCTCAGCCCGGCTACGGCCAACCCCAACCGCCCTACGGCCAGCCTCACCCCGGCTACGGCCAACCCCAACCGCCGCACGCCGGACCCCACGGCGCGGGTCAGCCTCACCCTCCAGGAGCGTGGCCACCACAGC
>JAHZJA010000321.1 GCA_022601155.1 Deltaproteobacteria bacterium
CTGCGCTGGCGAGTCGAGCGCGACTACCAGGACATGAAGGGACAGCTCGGCCTTGACCACTTCGAAGGCCGCACATGGCGTGGATTCCATCATCACTGCGCCCTCGTCGCAGCCGCCCACGCGTTCCTCATGATTGAGCGAGCGCTTTTCCCCCCACGAAGAGATCTCGCTGCCGGCCTTTCGTCGGCTGCTGCAAGTCGTCCTCCTGCTTGAACTCGGCCACTGCCCGATGTGCCGGCGCTGCTACACCTCCGCGGACGGCGCTCGAGCCCCGCCGCACCGATGTCCGATGTGATCAAGTCGTACTAGCCGCCGACGCGAGAGCCCGCGCTCGGAGCCCCCGCGCGCGATTGATGCGATCCCGTCAGCTCGGCTCAGCCGCCGACCGCGACGATCCGCGGGGAGGTCACGACCCACTCCGTCCGTGGAATCTCGACCCGCGTCTGGAACATGACGTGCGAGCCATTGGGAGTGAGCTGCGGGTGATGGTCGCGCATCCCGTTACGGGTCAGCACGCGCATCGTCCCGCCCTTGCTCGGTACGACGCCGATCTCGGAGTCACCCGGCTCAGCCGGGTCGAAGGCCTCACCCCGCAGGGCGAACGCCACCGTGGTGCCATCGGCGGAGACCGTCAGGTTGCGCGCACTGCCCTCGTGGGTGAGCGCGGTCGAGACGAAACGGTTGGCGTCGAGGGGCACCACCACGGGCAATCCACGCGCCTCGCGAGACGGCAGCTCATCATCGGCGAGCGCCTCGTCGACGGGCTCGCCGTCGACCGCCGCGGTCGAGTCGCTACCCACGACGGGCGCGGTGAACAACGACTCCAGTCCGCTCGGTAGATCGAGGCGGTAGGCCCGGCGGGGCGAGATTCCAGCGGTGACCACGATGATCGGCGTATCACCACGACGACCGGCGGCCACCTGGTGCATCACCTCGGCGTTCTCGAACAGGGTCGACGGCAAGTACAGCACCGTGAGCGGCGTCTGCGTGTCGAACAGATACAGACCGGTGCCATCGGGCCCCTTGCCCACCGCCGCCAGATGCCGCGCGCTCAGCCACGTCACCGAAGACAGGCGCACGTCGTCGAGCATCCCGAGCATCCGCTCGTCGTCCTGTCCCGCCGTGACCACCGCAATCACCCCTTGGCTGCCGACCATGCCCACGCGGGCGACCTGCCCATGACCGGCCGGGACCGCATCGCCCAGCCCCGGCGACGCGGCGGGGACCTTGCCCCGCTTGGCCAGCCCACAGCCAGGCTTGCCGGGCTCCAGCGTCCACAGCGTGGACCCTTCGCCGAGAGTCTTGACCAGCAACGCCGCCCCGTCGTGGCCCATCTCGTAGGCGGGCGACTCGTGCACCGAGATCTCGCCACCAAAGACCGCATCGCAGCGCGTACGGCTCGAGGCTTCGGCCCCCGGAGCTCCGATCAACAGCCGCTCCATGTCATCGAGGTGGAGGTCGGCCCGCACGGCATCGCGCGAGATGACCTCGAACGAACGACTGACGGTGAGCACCTGACCGTTGGCCAGAGCGAACGGCGATCCACTCTCGAGGGCCTCGCCGACCAGGCTGGGCTTGGGCTCGGCCCGCTCCTCGTCCACGAGCTGACGGCGGACCTGGTTGATGATCTTCTCGGCCATCTTCTCGGCCTCGGGGATGTCGGCCAGGCGATCGAGTGCGTCCCGCAGCCGATCGCGGCGCTGGATGGCGTCCATCGACGGACTCTCGTTGTCGGGGAGCAGCTCGTGCAGCTGCTCCTGCTCGAACAACGCCTGCAGCAGCACCACCGAAGACCCGCGCATCACGGCGCTGGGCTTGGGATTGACGGTCACCACGTGGGGGAATGCGAAGTCACCGACCGACAGCACGGCAAACTTCACGTGCTCGGGCAGCGCGGGCATGCCATCGTCGATGTCGAGCGCATCCCAGCCCTCGATGTCCTGGGGATTCTCGAAGACGACGTAGCCGTAGCCAAAGCGGTCGGCCACAGCCATGATCGCGGGCAACCCCTCGACGTCGAGCTCCGGGACCTCTTCCTTGGCCTTTTGCTCCCAGGCCTCGAACGTGCCCTCGGCCGCCTCGAAGCCCACGTCGTCGAGCACCGTGCTGTAGCCACGGGTCCGCGCGACCACGATGACCTTGCCGGAGTCCTCCTTGTTGCCCACGCCCTGCTTGCGGCCGAAGAACAGCCAACCCGCGGCGCCCAGGGCCACCACGAGCATCAGCGCCAGCACGACGACCTTGCCGCGACCACTGCGCGCGAGCGCCTCGAGATCCGACCGGGAACCGAGCTCGGCATCTGTCATGTCGCCCACCATCGCACAGATCCCGACGGACGCCACCGCACCGATCGGTGCTCACGCATGTCGGGCGATGCGCCCCGTTGGATGGAGCCCAACGCGGGCTTCGTGCCACGTTTCGGGCAACGCGCGCGGTGAACACCGCAGGGACAATCAGCCGTTCAACGCGGCGTGAACACCGTTGGCCAGCAGACCGAGCCCGTGCCCCACCGTCGGCAACCGCCCGGTGTCTCGCTGCGCGATCCAGTCGGGATGGTTGTTGGGATAAAGGTAGGCCTCGGGATGCGGCATCAGCCCGAACACGCGACCGGTCCGATCACACAATCCCGCCAGTCCCGCCGCGGATCCATTGGGGTTGGCCGGCCACGCCTCGGTGGGCTCGCCCCGCGCATCGACGTAGCGAACGGGGGCAAGGTGCTCGGCCTCCACCAGTGCCCGCACCTGCGGGTCGGCGAACACCAGCTTGCCCTCGCCGTGGCGGCTGGGCACGTGGAGCGGCGCGCCCGTGCTGCGGCGGGTGAACACGCAGGGGCTACTGGGATCGATGGCCAGCGCCACCCATGCGTTGCGATAGCCCAGCCGATCGTTGGACACCAGCGAAGCCTGCTGCGGGGCCAGGCCCTGCCCCGCTCGACGGTCCAGGGCGGGCAGCAGACCCAGCTTGACGATGGTCTGGAAGCCGTTGCAGATGCCGAGCACGAGCCCGCCGTCGTCGACGAACCGCGCCAGCCTCTCGCCCAACGCAAAGCGCAGGCGATTGGCGAACACCCGTCCCGACGCGATGTGATCGCCGAACGAGAACCCTCCGCCGAACACGACCATGCGCGCATCGTCGAAGGCTCGTCCGCCATCGGCCAACACGTCGCCGACGTGGATGATGTCCGCCCGTGCCCCCGTCATGCGCAGGCCCGCCGCCGTCTCGGCCTCGCAGTTGAGCCCGTAGCCAGCCAGCACCAGCGCGCGCACATCGGCGGCACCGTCGACTTCCCCGGGCGGTATCGACCAGGGGTCGGTCAGCGCTCCGGACGACGCGAAGGAGTGCGCGTGCTCGCTCATCGGCGGCGAGGGTAACAGCGTCTGGGGCCCGCGCCACGCGGCGAGTCCCGTCCTGCTCGTGAAGCCTTCGGCGCCGTCGTAACGTCGAGGGCAGCTGCCCGGTTACCCGCGCCCGCACCCACGCGGGTGGTCGGAAGACCGGACCCCCCAACAGGAGAACGATGATGATGAAGACGATCTGGATCTCGGTCGTAGTGGCGACCGCCACGCTTGGCTTTGGATGTGAAATCGCTGATGACGAGCAGGGCGACTTCGAGGAGTTGTCCTCGGAAGACGCAACGCGCTTCGACGCGGTGGACGAGCTGCTGGGCCCGGATGGTGATCCCGACGCAGAGCAGGCCGCCGCCGATGGCTGGGATGTGTGCGTGACCGGCAAGGAGTGCGGTAAGAAGGAGTTCTGCCAGCGACCCGGCCTCAGCTGCCTGCACTGGGGGTTCTGCGTCCCCCGGCCGGAGGGATGCTTCGATCTGTGGGATCCCGTCTGCGGCTGCGACGGCCAGACCTACAGCAACGAGTGCTACGCCAACGCGGCCGGGATCGACATCGGTAGCCTCGATGCATGCGGCGGCGGCGATGGACCGAGCGTCGGTCCCATCGACGCGGCGCAGTAGTCCCCACCGCCAATTGAAAAGAGGCCGGGCATCGCATCTGCGACGTCCGGCCTCGTTTCGTTCGAGTCCGATGCGCGAGCTAGGAGCCGGTGGTGCCCATTCCCCCGGTCGGGTCTTCCCCGCCCGAGGTACCCTCTTCGTCGACCACGACCTGCTCGCAGTTGATCGGGAATTCGAGCGGGCGTTCGTCTCGATCGGCCAACCTCATGGAGGCGAAGGTCGACCCCTCGAGGTTGAGCGCGATCGGCGAGATCACCTCGCCCACGACCTGGCCGCACCAGCCGTCCATGCCTCGGATCGATCCCTGCAACTCGATGTCGGCCAAGATGTCGGCGCCGGTCAGGGGGTTGGCCGCTCCGGTGACGTTGGTCATGCCGAACGTCAGCGTGAAGCTTCCCGCGGTCACGTCGGAATCGATGACGATGGGCTCCCCAACCTCCTCGCGGGGCTCGGTGGAACTGCCTTGATCGAGCGACAAAGGCTGGAACTCGACCTCGATGGTGCCGTCACCCGTGATCATGTCGACCTCGGCCGTCACCTCGCCGATGAACTGCAGCGGCAATCCCGGGGCCGCAACAGTCTCTAGCGCCACGAGGTACACCCCCGTGATGTCGGGATAGGAGTCGACCGCGATCCCCATATCGAGCTTGGGCTCGGGCCGCTCGCGCTCGGGCGCCGTTTGCTCGTTGAAGCGGTCGTACTTGCCCTGCGGGTCGGGGCTGGGGCACCCGGCCCCGACCGCCAGCAGCAACAAGCCGCCGCCGAGGCGAAACGGCAGACCGGTGTGCCTCGTCGAAAGAGCCCCCAGGGACCCGGGGCGCTGGTGGAGATGGCTGCTAGTCATGCGAAGGTGAGATCCCCGGCATCGAACCCGTCGTGCGTACAGTTGGCGGGGCGTCCAATTTCTGCGAAGCTGGCGTCCCCTCTCCGGCCGGGGCAAGTGTAGAGCCCCCCGCCCGGAGACGACAAGCACTTCTCCGAACGACGACCGTCGCTCGGCTCACTACGCACCGCATAAAACCGAAGCAAGCCAGTGAGAACGTTGCCCATGGGTCGCATCACGAGCACGGGGATCAAGTGGGGCCTGGGACTGGCCGTAGCCGCGACGGCGGGGCTTTGGTCCTCGACCGCAGCCGCATCGGGTTTTTCCGCCGCGAGGTTCGGGGGAGAGCACGGTCACCCCACCACCGACAACGCCACCGCGATCTACTACAACCCAGCGGGTATCGCGCTGTCGAAGGGGACGCACATCTTCATCGATGCGACGACCGCTCTGCGTTGGGCCAGCTACAACCGGCCCTCTTCGGCGGTCAACAGCATGATGAGCCTCGACGCGGGGCCGGGTGCCAACGACGGCAAGGCCACGCTGTTCAACGGAATCGTCGCTCCGTTCGCGGGCGTCACCTCCGACTTCGGTACCGACTTCATCTACGGCGGCCTGGGGATCTACTTCCCGTTTGGTGGTTCGGCCGTCTGGGACAAGAACCCGGCCTACAACGGGTCGGACACCCTGCCCGGTGCGGTCGACGGCGTGCAGCGTTGGTACTCGATCGACGGCACGATCCGCTCGATGTACATCACGGGCGCGCTGGCCTTCAACATCCGCAAGATCGGCCTGAGCCTGGGTGTCACCGGTAGCGCGATTCGGTCCGAGGTCGTCACGATCCGTGCCCGCAATACCGACGGCTCCGACGATCTGCTCGACCCGACCGGCGGGCTCAAAGAGGGCCGCAGCTACGTCGACGTCAACGGCTGGCAGGGCGGGTTCTCCCTGGGTGCGATCTACAACGTGCTCAAGAAGGACAAGGTCTGGATCGGTGCCTCGTACACCAGCCAGCCCAACATCGTGGGCGGCATGACGCTCAGCGGCGACCTCAACAACACCCTGGGCATCGCCGACCCATCGACCACGCCGGTCGAGCTCACCCAGACGCTGCCCGAGATCGTGCGCCTGGGCGTGCGCTACCGGCCCATCCCCAAGGTGGAGCTGCGATTGTTCGGCGACTACACGCGCTGGTCGGTGTTCGACAAGCAGTGCGTGCTCGATGCCAACGTCGACGGACGCTCGTGCGAGTTCGACGGCGAAGACAACGCCCTCGACGACCCCTCCACCTACGGGGCCGATGGGCCCGACGACAATGTCGTGGGCGTGGCCCAGCACCTGCCTCGCTACTGGCGAGACGGCGGTGGTGTTCGAGTGGGTGCCAGCTACTGGTTCCTGCCCCAGCTCGAGACCTATATCGGCGCGGGCTACGACTCCAGCGCAGTGCCGGTGGAGACCCTCGACCCGGCGCTCATCGACATGAACAAGATCAGCGTGTCGCTCGGCGCACGGTGGCAGGTGGTCAAGCACCTGGCGCTGTCGCTCACCTCGACCGAGCTGTTCTTCTTCACCGTCGATACCGACGGCGACAACGCCCTCAACGAGTTCCAGCCGCCCACCCGTCAGCCCAGCGCCGAGGGTGAGTACAAGCAGTTCTTCCAGCTGTTCAACTTCTACGTCGACGTCAACTTCTAGTGACCGACGACGACCCCGCCGCGGCGGGGCCCACCACACGGGTCATCGAGCGAGGCAACGAGCCGCCGCTCGAGCCCGAGACACCCGATCCGGCTGGCGGGGGTGTCGATCGTGGAGTGGTGAGGGCAGCCCGGGCGGCCCGCGACCCGCGGATGAAGGGGCTGGTGCTGTCGCAGCTGTTCGACGCTCAGGTCGAACCGCAGCGAATCGGTCGCTTCGTGTTGCTGGGCCGGCTGGGTGAGGGCGGCATGGGCGTGGTCTATGCCGCCTATGACGAGCGGCTCGATCGCAAGGTCGCCGTCAAGGTGCTGCGCTCGCACACCACCCCGGCCGACGACGTCGCTCACCTGCGGTTGGTGCAGGAGGCCCGTGCGATGGCTCGGCTGTCGCACCCCAACGTGGTCGCCGTGCACGAGGTGGGAACCCACGATGACGAGGTCTACATCGCCATGGAGTACGTGCGCGGGGAGAGCCTCGACCGGTGGTTGGCCGCGGGCTCCCGTCCTCGGCCCTGGCGCGAGGTCGTGGCCACCCTCGCGGCCGCGGGCCGGGGGCTCGCCGCCGCTCACGA
>JAHZJA010000322.1 GCA_022601155.1 Deltaproteobacteria bacterium
CCTTCGTCGCATACAGCCCCCTGGGCCAGGGCTTCCTCAGCGGGGCCATCACGTCGCCCGACGACTTCGCCGAAGACGACATCCGGCGCAGCCAGTCCCGCTTCCAGGGGGACAACTTCCAGAAGAACCTCGACCTGGTGAACGTGGTGCGCGCCATGGCGGGCGACAAGGGGATTACGCCGGCTCAGCTGGCACTGGCGTGGCTGCTGCACCAGGGAGACCACATCGTGAGCATCCCTGGAACGACCAAGCAGCACCGCTTCGACGAGAACCAGGGCGCCAACGATGTCGTCCTGAGCGCGGAGGAGTTGGCCTTCCTGGACGAGAGCATGCCCGCGGGCATGCAGTCACAGAGCATTCGGGCATGAAACTCACCACGACGACGAAGATCGACGCCACCGCCGATGAGGTCTGGGAGCTGTTCGCGCATCGGTTCGAGGATGCCGACCAGTGGATGGCCGCGGTGCCTCGCTCGTATGGTCAGGAGAGCGGGGAGAGGTTCGAGGGCGCCACATCGGTAGGGCGGATCATCGAGATGCAACCCGACGGGAGGGGGATGAAGGCCTCCGAGCGCTTCGTCGCGTACGACGAAGCCGCCAAGACCTGCGCCGTTCGAGTCGAACTCATCGATGCGCCGCGGTTGTTTCCCATCGACCACAACTCACTCGAGTTCTCGGTAGTTGACGACCCGGATGGCGGCTCGACGGCGATATGGGTGTTCCGCGCGGCGATCAAGCGGTGGGGATACTTGATGTGGCCGATGCTCCGGATGGGCATGTTCAGGGCGTGGAACCAGCTCTGCGAAGAGTTCCAGCACTACGTAGAGACCGGGACACCGCATCCCCGCAAAGTCACCGCGATCGCCAAGGCGAGCTCGGCTTCCAATGGCTGACCGTCAGGCACGTGCGACGCGCGACCGACTGCTCGTCTCCGAAGCCGAACCCTCGCCACGACGGGATTCGGTGGCGGGTCGACGAGCGAGATCTCTAGGCGAGCGGGCGCCACCCCCACCGTGATTCACCACCACTTCGGAGTCCGAGGCGGGCTTGCTGTGCACCACCATCGAACGGTACGGAACGCCCGACTCCAGTAGACTACAGTGGCGGTAGGAGAACGCTTTGGGACGTCACCGTGAGTTCGATGAGGCAGAGATCGTCGAGAAGGCCATGCGGGCGTTCTGGAAGAACGGCTGGAGGGACGCCACGCCACAGCGCCTGATCGAAGCCACCGGCCTGTCCCGCAGCAGCCTCTACGCGACCTTTGGCAGCAAGCAAGGCTTGTTCCTGGCGGCGCTGGACCTCTACGTCGCCCAACAGCAGTCGTTCCTCGCGCAGCTGCTTGCGGATGGCCCCCTACGAGAGGGGCTCGAGCGCATGTACGTACTGATGGTGGACAACATGCGCCCGGGGGGTGAGGGGATGACCTGTCTGGTGGCAAGTTCCCTGCTGGAGGTCCCCGCGGAGGACAGCGAGACCATCGCCCGCGTCGCCCGCGGGCAGGCCCAGATGACGAACGTGTTCGAGGCCCGCTTCCAGCGCGCCATCGACGAGGGCGAGCTGGACGGCACACGCACGGCAGGTGAACTCGCCCGCTTCATCGCCACCGTGAACAACGGCATCCAGATCGCGGCCCGTGCAAGAGCCAGCGCAGCGCACCTGCGCAGCATCGCGCAGATGGCTATGGACACCGTTGGAACCCGTCTTCCCAAAAGAAGACCTTCATGAACGAGAACGTGCTCATCGCCGGCCTGGGGCTGGAGACCGCGCGGCAGCTGGCCCTTCGCCCAGACTACGTCCGCATCTTCGTGAGTGTCCGCAGCCCGAACAAGGCAGGCAGCGCCATCGCCCACCTGGTTGAGCAGACGGGGGTGTCCGCTGACCGCTTCGAGCCCGTGCTTTTCGACCTCCTCGACACCGACT
Organism: Deltaproteobacteria bacterium; assembly: GCA_022601155.1. Classification (GTDB taxonomy): domain Bacteria; phylum Myxococcota_A; class Polyangia; order Nannocystales; family Nannocystaceae; genus Paraliomyxa. The sequence goes on from JAHZJA010000322.1 coordinate 1,920, forward strand.
CGATTGCGCAAGCTGTCGAGGTGCTCGCCTCTCGCGGCGTCCACCTCGACGGGAGCTTGCTCAACGCCGGCGGTATGTCCACGCCCGTCGGCGGCAAGCTACCGCTGGCTTCGTCCCGCAACACGCGCTCGTTCGACAGGAACGTAGGGGGACACGCACGCCTGGTGAACGAGGTGCTCGACCGAGGTGTGCTCTCCTCCGGCGACACGGGGCGCCTCGCGATCAGGAGGTTGGACTTCGCATTCGGGGGGGACGCTCAGGATGCCGACCCACCGCTCCGCCACAGCCACAGGGCGACCAAGGTCATCACGCCGGCCTCCAACGCGACCAGGAGCCACTGCTTGGGCACCGTACCCTCGACGATCAGGCCGAGCAGGCGGGCAGCCAGCGCGCCGGTCATCAAATAGAGGATCACCAACGGGATGCTCACCGACCAAGGGCGAAGGGTCGTGATGCCGATGAACATCAAGCCCAGCCCGAGCACCATGCCCCCGCGCACGCGTCGCTCGATGGCCGCGTAGACATCGGCCGGTGGCTCCGGGCCGCCCGTGAGAGGTTCGAACCAAGTGGGAAATACAGAAGCTACGACGCCGAGGATCGCCACCACGATCCCAAAAATGCGAAATCCAGACATGCGGTTGCTCCTGCCCGTCACAGTTCCCACTTGATACCGGTTTCCTGCTCGGACCGCGCCCAAAGCCGCTCCAGGACGGGCTTGTCATAGGCGTGGGGATGCAGGGTGCCCTTGCCGACAGGACCGACGAATTCTGCGCGCCCCGTGGGGCCGTAGAGCGCGCGCTGTTCCAAACCATCCTCGGTCGCGCACATCACCTCCGGCCACGATCCCCTCTCGGCCGATTGCACCATCGGCGACAGGGTCATCAGCCACCAGACGAACCGCATCATGGGACTTCCGCTCGTCTTGATGAGCGAGGTCCGCGACGAGCCGGGGTGGCAGACAAAGACTTCGACGTTCGTGTTGCCCGCCGCCGCCAGCCTGTCCTGCAGCTCATAGCCAAACATCATCTGCGCCAGCTTGCTCTGGGAGTAGGTGCGGTTCGGATGATAATTCTCGTCCCAGTTCATGTCGTCGAACTGGATGGTCTTGATCCCCATATTGTAGCCAAGGCTGCTGACGACCACGATACGACCTCTCGATTCCTCGATCCGCGGGAACAGAAGCCCGCACAGCAGGAAGTGGCCATAATGGTTCGTGCCGAGCATGCTCTCGAAGCCATCCACCGTGTGCTGCTGGGTGGGCACCTGGGCGATGGCCGCGTTGCAGATGACGGCGTCGATCCGGGGGACGGTCTTCAGCACCTCAGCCGCCGCTTCGCGCACGCTCGCCAGCGACGCGAGATCCATGCGGGTGAAGCTCACCTCGGCGTCGGCTCCAAACTCTTCCTCGAGCTTGGCGATGGCGTCTTGCGACTTCTCGACCGAGCGGTTGAGCATCACGACGTTGGCGCCCTTGTCGAGCAGGGTCCGCGCTGCCTGAAACCCGGTCCCGGAGTTCGCCCCGGTGATGAGATAGGTCTTGCCCCGGAGGTCGCCGAGTCGCTCCGGCGTCCAACCCTTCGGACCGAACGGGTTCATCGTTGCGCTCATGATCTGGAAGCTCCTTCGGCGCCAGCGCGCCGGCGTTGGTCCGTGGTGGTTGCGTGTCGCCTCGAACCATCTTGTCGTAACAAGATTGCAGCCTAGTGCTGCCTTTTCTAGGCGAATTTGCCCCAAATACTTGCACGATCGAATCATCGCGGTCTCGAATACGCTAGCTGGTGCTAGCCTGCTCGAGGTTCGGAGAAGCGGCCGCGCCGTCAGCATAGGGGAGGCGAAAGATGAACAGAGACCGGATTCGATCGAGCGTCGACCGTCACACGCCATCGGCTGGAAGCGCCAAGACGCCCTTCGAGGGGGTGGAGTTCTTTCGCGTCGTAGCGCCGTTCGAACGAATGCCCGGGATCTACGCGCCCAGTGTCTGTGCAATCGTCGCTGGCGAGAAGGTCGTGCACATCGAGGATTCGATCCACGCCCTCAACGAGGACCGGTACATCTGCGCGACCCTGCCAACGCCAGTGCTCGCCGACGTCCCAACCGCCAGCCCCGAGTCGCCGTTGCTCGGCGTGGTCATTCAACTACACACCACCATGATGTCGCGGCTCGTCCTGGAGACCCAGGTTGCCTATGGCACGCTGCCCGCGAGCGACGGTCCCAGGAGAGGTTTCGACACCGCGGTCCGCGACGGAGGCTTCGACGTCGCGCTCGCCAACCTCCTCGAGCTTCTGGACGACCCACCAGCCGCACAGGTCCTTGGTGTAGGCCGGCTTCGCGAGGTGCTCTTCGCCATCCTCCGCGGTGAGGCCGGAGACCGTCTGCGAAGCGACTTCGGTGGGGCTCCCGCGCTGGCC